>DRSY01000049.1 GCA_011372335.1 Candidatus Woesearchaeota archaeon
CTATAGTTCATTTGTTCTAAGCCAATCTGATTTGGAGAGAGTATTTTGATAGCAACTTCTTCTTCAAGAATTTTATCATAAGCAGCATAAACCACCCCCCAGCAACCACGCCCAAGCAATTCCTTTAGTTCATATCTCTCAGAATCAATTAGTAATTCTAAATTTGAAGGTTTGTTCTTATTGGAAGGATTAGTAGGACTTGGGATTGCTGAGCATTCTCCCTGAATCTGCTCTGTTTCTAACAAGCTCATTACTCAGCACCTCCAAGAACTTTATTTATAGAATACTCAAAAGCATGACTCTTATTCCTGAACCTGCCTTGCCTAATACTATCCATTACTTTTAGGGCGGTATTCTCATCAACAGATATGCTTAGTTTTATTTTCATTTAACCACCGTTCAAGCTTGGCACGTGGTAGTATATGATACTACTTATATATAAATCTTTCGGTTTTGTATCTACTAAAGAGTGGTTACGATAAGGTTGGGTATAACTTTAAAAACCTTGGAATAGACCCATAATAACATGACCCGTATATGCATAGTAAAAAAGGAGAAGTGTAATCCTAAGGGTTGCGGGGATTATCTCTGTATTAGGGCGTGCCCTGGTAACAGAAAAACAATTTGTGTTGGGCGGGTGAAAATTTAAATAAGGCGACCTCTTTCTAATATCAGAAAAGCCTCCTGCTTCAAAAAATCAAAAAAGAGCGTATGATTATCTGAACAAACATCCCAAGCCAGGCTTGTATTGGAAACTTATATATTGGAAACCTATAAATACTTAGGAAGAAGCCCGCTTATTAGAAGAATGGAATGAGGTTTGGAATTAAATGAAAAGAATAGCAATAGTAGATAACAACAAGCTGAAAGACATGGCTTTGAAGAAACACATACAAAGTTTATGCCCTGTTAATCGGACTGGAAGTGATTGTATGTATTTCGAGGATTCAAAGCTTTTAATAGATGAGAATTTATGCATTGGATGTGGGATTTGCACTAAGCCAGCTCCAGAAGCAATACATATAGTTAACCTGCCAGAAGAATTAAAAAAAGAGCCTGTGCACCGCTACGGAAAGAACGAATTCGCTCTTTACAACCTCCCAATCCCTCTTAATAACAAGGTAGTGGGGATTATTGGGAGGAATGGTATTGGGAAGAGCACTGCTCTGAAGATTCTCACAGGGATTATAAAGCCTAATCTTGGCAGGCCAGGCAGAGAAGCAAGTTATGATGAATTAATAGATTACTTTAAGGGAAGCGAGGCTCAGGGATTCTTTGAGAAACTAAAAAAAGGAGAAGTAAGAATTAGTTATAAGCCCCAACAAGTTGATCTTATCCCGAAGCAATACAAAGGAAGTGTGAGGAGCTTATTACAAAAGGTTGATGAGAAAAAAGAGCTGCAAAGAATAGCAGAGGTCCTTGAGCTAAAAGAGGTTCTTGACCATGACATATCAAAGATTAGCGGGGGTGAACTTCAGAGAGTGGCAATAGCTGCTTGTGTGCTGAAAAAAGCTGATATTTATTTCTTTGACGAGCCAACAAGCTACTTGGATGTTAAGCAAAGGCTTAAGATTAGTGGTTTTATCCGAGGCTTGGTTAATAGAAACACAGGAGTTATGGTTGTGGAGCATGACCTTATCCTCCTTGATTATATGGCTGATTTAATCCACTTAATGTACGGTAAGCCCTCTGCGTATGGCGTGGTTAGTCAGCCGAAATCAGCAAAGGCAGGTATTAATGTTTACTTATCAGGTTATTTAAAGGAAGAGAATGTGCGGTTCAGGGACCAAGCAATTAGTTTTGAAGCAAGGCCTCCTCTTAGTAGTAGAAAAGAGGATTTACTAACAGAATGGAATGCTTTTAGGCATAAGCTAGGAAGCTTTGAACTAGAAGCAGGTAAAGGAAACATATACAAGCATGATGTTATTGGTGTTCTTGGAGAGAACGGCATAGGGAAGACGACCTTTGTAAGAGTACTAGGAGGAGACATTAAGGGTCATGAGCTAAAAGGATTAATGATTAGTTATAAACCCCAGTACCTTGAATCAAATGACGAATTGGTTATGAACTTCTTGCAAGAAGCCATCCAGAAGTACGAGGTTCAGCTAATCCGACCCTTAGAACTAAAGCCTTTATTCATGAGAAAACTATCAGAGCTAAGCGGTGGCGAGTTACAAAGGGTGTGGATAGCGAAGTGTCTAAGCCAGGACTCAGACTTAATCCTCATGGATGAGCCCTCTGCTTATCTTGACGTGGAGCAGAGATTAAAACTAGGCAGGATTATTAGTGAGATACTGAAGATAACAGGAAGAAGTGCATTAATAGTAGACCACGACCTCTTATTCGTAGACACAATATCTGATAGGCTCATAGTATTTGAGGGAAAACCAGCAGTTCATGGAAGAGTAACAGGGCCCTTTCCAATGGAGGAGGGTATGAATAAGTTTTTAGAAAACATAGGTCTTACTTTTAGAAGGGATGATGAGAGTAAGAGGCCTAGGATTAATAAGCCTGGGAGTCAGAAGGATAAAGAGCAGAAGAGAAGGGGGAACTTATACTATGCGTGATTTCATACTTACCCTTACAATTCTTATGAAAACAAAAGATTTAAATAATTTGTAAGCCCACCGGGTTTTATGAGAATAATTAAACTAAGAAAGAATAATCACGAATACTATTACTTAAAGCACTCCTTCAGATTCCAAGGCAAAGTTATTACCAGAGAAAAATACCTTGGGAAAAAGATTCCTGAAAACATAAAAGAAATAGAACAGGCTTTTCTTGAGGAATGTAAGAAAAAAAGCATATTCAGATTATTTGAGAAAATAAAGCAAGGCTTCCGGAGAGAATGGAAAAAATATCCTGACTCAATAAAAGAAAAATTAAAAGAACAAATCACCATCGCCTTCACTTATAACACAAATGCTATTGAAGGCTCAACCATTAGTCTGGATGAAACAAGAGAGCTAGCAGAACACAGAATATCACCTAATAAGCCTCTTAAGGATGTGAAAGAAACAGAGGCACACCTGCAACTCTTTTTGGAAATGCTTGAAAAGAAAGAAAGACTAAGCCTCAACCTAATCCTTAAGTGGCATAAAAAATTATTCAAAGAGACAAAGCCGGATATCGCGGGGAGAATAAGGGATTATAATGTAAAAGTAGGCTTTTATAAGGCACCGGACTGGCAAGACCTTAAAAAACTATTAAGAAAAATGATTCTTTTTTATAATGAAAACAAGAGGATGAACCCTGTTGAGTTAGCAGCCAGGACGCACTATAAGTTTGAGAAAATACATCCTTTTGGGGATGGGAATGGAAGAATAGGCAGAATAATAATGAATCACATCCTCTGGCATAATAAGTATCCTATACTAATAATAGAGTATAAAAAAAGAAAAGCCTACTATAAAGCCTTACAAAAAGACGAAGATAAGTTCTTCGCCTACTTTGCAAGAAGATACTTAAAAACATATGAGAGATACGTTAAGAAATGAAAGAACAAAAACTTCTTATAAGCTTATCCATCATTCTTATAGTTTTTGTATTATTCTCTGCTAGTTTCTTCATGGTATTCTTTGACAGGGGCTTCTATGATAAGAGTTTTGATAAGTACGGAGTGTATGATGAGCTTGGTGTGCTGGGTGTTAGGAATACAGTTGACTATTTAATTAATTACTTAACTAATGAAAATACTGAAATTAATGAAATAAAGCAATTAACTATTTTTACAGAGGAAGAAAGAGCACATCTAGAGGATGTTAAGAATATAATTAATTGGCTGAAGGCTCTTAGCATAGCTTCTCTTGTACTATTATTCGCTTTTATTATTCGTCTCAGCATCTTAGAAGACTTCAACACTAGTATTAGAAGAATCTTTGTTTACAGCTCAATAACTACTCTCATAGTTCTTGCGATTATCTTTGTGCTCAGCCTTAACTTCTCTGCGTTCTTTGAGGTATTCCATAAAATCCTGTTCCCACAAGGCAACTATGCTTTCCCTGCTCATTACCTGCTCGTAAAACTCTTTCCACAGGAACTCTTCAAGGACTTCGCAAGAAAAATGTTTTTTCATACAGCCATCCTCAGCATAATCCTCTTATTCCTAGGCTCTTCTTTTATTATTCCCTCTAATAAGCAGGCTAAGAAATCTAATAAATAAGTCATCTTTTTATCTTTACTTTCATAGTCTGTCTTTTTATTTCTTCTTCAGAATTTATATTTGCTAGCTCATCAAACAGTTTGACCAGTAGCTTGACTCGCGGGTTTTTCATATTCAATTGGTATAGTTGTATTCTCCCGATTTTTCTTTTTTTGACTATTATCTTGTTTTTTAACATATCATCCAGCATTCTGTAAATAGTTGATCTTCCCACACCAGCATATTCTGCCATGTCTGATATGCAGTATTCTAAACGCCTGCCTATGATTAATAAATCCATTAACCTTACTCTAGGGCTATTCCCTAATAGGTGTGTTATTATTGTTTCTTCTTCCATGAAACCTTGTAGAAACTCCAAATATTTAAATGTTTCGTTTTGATACATGGATGTTTCATAATAATACAAGATTATTCGGAAAATATACGAAAATCTCATACCAGGTTATATATATCTTCAAAAATCATTTTAACACAACATGAACAAAAAAGAAATACAACAAACTATTCTAGACACTTTAAAAAAAGCTCATCCACCAAAATGGGGTGCTTCTCACACAGAAGAAAAGAATTTATTTAAGAGATTTCCAAAGCATATACGAGGAACAAAACAAGTAAAAAAAGCCCTAGAAGAATTATATAAGCTTGGTTTCATAAACAAATATAAAAAAACAGGCGAAATACACGTCTCTCTGAATATCAGAAAAAAGAAGGAAATAGAAGCTTTCTTAGAAGAAGAACCTTATTGAAAAAAAAAGCGTTAGGCTCTTCCTCTGCTCTGACCATCAACAATACCAGACGCAATTAGGTGAGAAACACGTATAGCTTCAGGCACATTAGCTCTTGAACAAGTGATTCTTAATAACTCCTCTGTCTCTTCTAAGCTAATACCAATATTCTGCACATAAACATTACTTATCTTAACAGGCTTCGGCATCCTCTTTATTATCCTAATCTTCTTCTTCATACCTGCTTTTTCAAGAGCAGCGAATAGCTTCTTATAATCCGGGTACTCGCGGATAATCACAACAACAGGGATTCCTGTCTCATTATACACCGCCCTGGGGTTAATAATATTAAAACCAGCTACTGCAATACCATCAAGGAATACTGCTTGTAGTTGAGGCTTGAACTTGGACTCGTTAATCATATCAATAATCTTCATGGTAGCGTCGTCACCGTCTTTTTCAACATAACATGATAATAAGCCATCCATGAAGCTACCGCCACGATACACAGTGCCTACAACAAGAACATACTTTTGCAAAGGATCGAACTTATCAAAAGGAGCGTCATCAATCCCAATAACCCTGAGTTCCTTCTTCATTTTCTTACCCTAACTTTTTTTTATTAACTCCTCTATTCTTGTCCTCTTCTCTTAGCTTCCTAACAAATGTTAAGAATCCTGTATGAGCATGATCCTTGGTCTTAGGTCTTATTCTTTTCTCATCAACCAACCATTCCCTCTCAACGACCTCAACAGTCTTTTCTAATAAGAATTCTTCAGGTAATGCTTTCACAAACCTCTGTACTTGGTTAAGATTAGGTAAATAAACCACGAGGAAGCCTCCTATCTTGAGTACTTTCTGCGCAGTCCTTATTGCTTTCCAAGGCTCTGGCACATCCAATACAAAAACATCAATGTTCTTCTCCTTAACCTGTTTATACTCATAAATATTTCCTTGTTTAACAAATACGTTCTTTAAACCAAGAGCTTCCACGTTCTCACATGTTATTTTAACACTCTTCTCGTTAATATCGTATGTTACCACTTTTTTTGCAAGCACACCAAGGAAGCACGCAAGAGCTCCTGAACCAGAGCCAGCATCCAACACAACAGAGTCCTTGGTAAGCCCGGTATTAGCAATAATAGCTCCTATGTCTTTTAGAGTAATTATTTGTGCCAGCCTCCTAATCCTTTTATAATGGTCGAGAAAAACAGGATCAAGAATGATGAACTCATGATTACCAACCCTTAGCTTTGAACCAGGCTTTCTTAGCAAATCCTTTCTCTTAATAACACCGTACTTGGTATGATAATCCTTGGTTGTTTCAACATAGTGTTTTTCAAACCCAGAAAGAACAAATTCTCTCTCTAAATCCTTAACATAGGCTTTTTTCTCTTTCTTAACCAGAATCTTTCTTTCTCCCATTTTTAGAAGTTAAAGCGCGGGGTGGGAGTTTCGTCAAAACAAAGCTTTAAGGAAAGTCAAAAACTTCGTTTTTGTTCTCGAACCCACGATCAGAGGGTTGCAGCCTCTTGCCTTAGCCGCTTGGCCACCCGCGCGTGTAGTACCATGGGAGAAAACCAAGCTTAATAAAGATTACGATAAAAGAAAGGCTTAAAACAAATTACTGATGCGCTGTTAACAAAGAAATAGCGTGGTGGAAGAGGGGGTTGAGAAAAGTTTTAAAAAACATAAGAAAAACAAGAAGAAAAAAGAAAGCATATATTATGGACGATGAGGGTTGGAAAGGTAAAGCTTAATTCAAGGGTTGTTCTAGCCCCAATGGTGGGTGTTAATTGTGCAGCTTTCAGGCTTCTATGCAAGGAGTACGGAGCAGGGCTTGTAAGCACACCAATGCTTGTGGTAAACCAAGTTGTGAATTGTCCTGAGAAGACTATGAAGAGGGTTTGTTTCTTACAAGAAGAGAAACCAATAAGCGCGCAGCTCGCAGGATCTGATCCTCTGCTCGTAGCAGAAGCCACGAGAATCATAGACTCGTTTGCTGATATTATAAACATAAATCTTGGGTGTCCTGATAAGAACATTCTAAGCCTCAAAGCAGGAGCGTACCTCTTGAAACACCCTGAGAGGATTAAAAAGGTGATAAGCCCTGTTACTAGTAATACTAACAAGCCTGTTACTGTGAAGATAAGGATTGGGTGGGATGAGAAGAGTATAAACACTTTGAGAATTGTTAAGGTATTAGAAGACCTCGGGGTTAGCGCAGTTATAATTCACGCAAGGACTGCTGAACAAGGCTATGCTGGAAGAGCTAAGTGGGACGAGATAAGAAGAGCAAAGCAAAAAACAAGCATGCTTATATGTGGGAACGGGGATGTTTTCACACCAGCGGATGCTAAGAAGATGATTGAAGAGACAGGGTGTGATTTCGTAATGATAGGAAGAGGAGCGATTGGCAACCCATTTATTTTTGAACAAACAAACACTCTTCTAAGAACAGGCAAAGCTCCACCACACCCATCTGACAAGGATAGGAAAGAATGCTTTATGAGGTTCCTGAAGTATTATGAAGAATACGAGTGTACTCCTAGTTTCGCACAGCTAAGACAACACGCGGTGTGGTTCACAAAGAAGATGAGGGGTGCTAAGAGGTTAAGGCAGAGGCTAATAAGAGCAAGATGTGTTAAGGAGATTATTGAGCTGTACAACAATGTCCTTTAATGCTTAGAAGGAAAGGCAGTCAGAAGAGGTGAATAAAGAGGGATTAAGTAAGGAATTAAGATAAGACTTTAATAGAGAAGGGATGAGAATGGACAATGGACCAGGAGGGATTCGAACCCCCGATCTTCGGCTTAGAAGGCCGACGCCCTTTCTGGCTCTGAACGCATCCAGACTAGGCTACTGGTCCGTTAAAAAAAGAAGTGTGCGAGTTCGTTTATAAACTTTTTTGCTTTTAGAAGTAATCATAAGAAGCCAACAAACAAACCAGATTTTCTTCTTTTTATATTTCGTCACAGTCTTAACTTGTTCGCCATAACTACCAGAACAAAATATGCTGGTGCTGCTAGTACTAAGAGAATCGTAGCAAGTACTTTGAACAAGATTATTAATCCATAAGTCTGAGCAAGCCATGAGCCCAGAGGGATAAGTATTATGAATGGAATGATAACCGCGAGGCTGAGTGCTGCGAAGTATAACCTTCTTAGGTGCTCTGTTAAGAGCTTCCTTACAAGCAAGCCCTGGCTTACTCCGAGTATAGCTGCTCCTAGCACGGATAAAGCATTGGCTATGCTTATGCTCATGAAGTGAGGATTATAAGCAGCTACTAATGGCATCATAGCAAGTAGTAAGGTGCCGAAAACAAGGGTGGGTGCTAACCCGACTTTCTTGTTTAAGTATTTTGAAAAAGGCGGTCCTAGGAAGGAGACTATGATAGCAAAAGCAAATATTATTGCTACGTTCATAAAACCCCCCAGGGCTGTAAACCTGAACTTGTCATAAATAAAGATTCCGTAATAAGAATTGCCGAGTATCTGAACTAAGCCTGTTATTGAGCTAGCAAAAAGCAGAGTTAAGAGGTACTTGTTCTGAAAAAAAGTTTTTGTCTGCGTCTTTATCCTAAAATAATAGCCCCTTATTAATCCTTTAACACTTCCAACCTCGACGGGCTGCTTCTCTTTTACGTAGTGCAGAACATAGCCTGATAGTATGAACGCTATTGCTGTTATTTCAAAAGAGACTAAGTAGCCATAAACAGGTATGCTTCTCCCGAACAACATGATTCTGGTTGCGTTCATCATAGGGAACTTATCAAACAAATAACCTGATATTAGGAAGGAGACGCCTGTTATTAGCACACCATAATGAGATATCCCTAGTAAGAACTTGCCCATCTTCTCTTTTTTCAAGGTCTGCTCTACCAAGCTATGATACAGATCACCATAAGTAACAACACCAACACTGCCAATAAGAAGGGCAAGAGAGAACAAAGGGAGTGACTTAATAACAATAGCGAATGCTATGAATAAGAAGCTAAGCCCGAACACGATTCCTGCTTTGCTCATAAACTTCTTACTAATCGGTTTGAGCTTCGCGTATTCTTGCAAAAAAGAGGATATTAACAACGAGAGTATCGTCTTTAACCCGTTAATGACTCCGATAAGGAAGAACCCCGCCCCTGTTAAGTAAAAAAGGATATTAATGAACTGCACTGGTGCAAAGCCGTACCCTATCCTGTCCAGAACTTCTTTGATACTTAAAAGACGGTTGTTCTTCTCGTCCTCTCTGCTCTTTGTGCCTCCTCTAATTCTTTGTATTGCCTCAATAACGTCTTCTTCCAGAAACCCCTGGCTAACAAGCTCTGTTCTTACTTCCTCAGCAGGTTTTCCTTCCTTAAAAGCAGCCACAACTCTTTCTAACAATTCTTTGTTCATAAAACTAAAAACTTGATATCCTGGTTTATCAATTTATTGGCTTTACAAAGAAAAAAAATTAAATGGTAAAAATTATTATGGTTGCACAAAAGAGTTTTTCCAAAAAAATAAGCTGCCTTAAAAATCAAAAACTATTTATAGCCTAATAAAATATTTTATTAATCAATGAGTAGGATTACCTTTGCTTTTAAAAAGCTCACAAAAAAGAGGTCGGGTAGGCTTGATAAGAAATGGGATTTTGATGCACAAAGCCCCATCTCTAGTTCTCCTATCGTAGCAGATATTGATGGAGACGGAAATAAAGAAATAATTTTTGGCACAAAAAAAGGCAAGTTGTTCGTGCTTGACACACAAGCAGGTATTAAGTGGTTCTATGATTCCAATGAGAATGTTGATGAGGTAGAACTCATGTTCCTTGATGTTGAGAGCGCTAGTAGTATAGAAGCCCCTCCTAATGTCGCGGACCTCAACGGGGATGGAAGGAACGAAGTGGTTTTCGGAACCGAACTAGGCTTTGTGTACGTACTTGATGATAATGGAGGACTAATCTGGAAGTATAAAACAGAAGGACCTATTAGGGGCCAGATCCTCTTGTATGACTTGTACGAGGACGGTGACATAAAAGTAATATTTGGATGCGGGGATAACAAGCTTTACGTGCTTAACAGTAAGGGTAAGGAGGTGTGGCGTTTTGACGCAGGAAGCCCTATTCACAGCACACCTGGTATTATGCACAAGGATAAACCGATGATAGTGTTTGGTACTAGTGATGGCAGTGTTTTGTGTGTTGACAGAAAAGGGGATATGGTCTGGAAGTTTAAAACAGGAGGCGAGGTGTTTGCACAACCAGCTATTGGAAACCTATTTAATGATGACCGCGTCTTTATTATTATTGGGAGTAATGATAATTACCTCTACGTTCTTGATGAGGCAGGCGAATTATTCTGGAAGTATAGAACAGAAGGGGCGGTTCTTGCAAAGGCATGCTTAGCTGATATTAATAATGATAATAAATTAGAAATCCTTTTTGGAAGCTGTGATAACAATGTATACGCTCTTACTCCTTACGGGGATAAGCTTTGGAGTTATGAAACCGATTTCTGGGTTGCTAATGAACCAATAGTAGCAGATATTGATGGTGATGGTAGGAAAGAAGTGATTGTTGGTAGTTATGATCATAATCTTTACGTGCTTGACTGTGAGGGGAGTTACGTGCTTGACTATGTGCCTGGTCTTAGCGGAGTAGTACACCAAGCAGGGCATTACAGTGATATTATGACCAAGGAGCCTGGAAAGGTAACTGGGAAGAAGATATGGCAGTTCAAAGCAGACGGGATTATTGTGGGCTGTGCTTATCTTCCGGATGAGAATAGTATCGTGGTTAACACAAGACCGGGCGTGGTTGATGATTTGGTGCATAAAGAAGAATAAGAATAAGAAGTGGTTTTAACATCACACCCCCTTTTTTATTTTTTAATCCTGTTAATGCTTTTTTTACTCGGTGACTAGTAAAACACCAGGAAAGGAACTACACAGAGGGATTTGGTTAAAGTAAAAGGAGAAAATTTTAAAAAGGAAAAGACATAATACATAATATATTTAAGTATTTAAGCGTAAAAGAGTTCCCGTTGGTTGAAGCTTCCAAAAAGGGAAGTGTGAAAAATTAAAAGGAAAAAAGGGGTGTTATAGAGAAATTGGCAGGGATTATTTCTAGCAAATCAGAGATTAAGAGGATTCCTTTATACATACAAGGGCTTGACGAGAACATAGAAGGCGGTGTGCCTGAAGGCCATATTGTTCTTGTGAGCGGAAGCGCTGGGACTATGAAGTCTTCTATAACTTTCAACATACTTTTCAACGAGGCTTTAAAAGGAAAAGTTGGTGTATATTGCTCTCTTGAACAATCATACGACTCGATCATCCAGCAAATGGTTAACATGAACTTTGATATGAGCAGGGTTAACCTTGTTATTATTAAGGATCTGGCAGAGCTCAGAACAGCTATTAATAAGATGAAAAGTGTTGGAAACGGCGGCTTAGTAATAGTTGATATAGGGTGTATTAGAAAGGAGATTCGTGACGTAAAAATAGCTGATAATAGGAGTTGGCTTAATGTGATTAAGAACGTGGTTAAGAAGATAAAAGAAGAGGTTGATTGTAAGTTGTTCTGCCTTGACTCTCTGAGTGCTTTGTACGTGCTATCAAGATTTGAGAATCCTAGGATTGAGCTCTTCTACCTGTTCGAGTTCCTAAGAGACCTTGAGATTACTTCTTTTCTGATATCTGAGTGTCAGCCTCAGAGCGATAAGTATAGCGAGTTCGAGATAGAAGAGTTCTTATCTGACGGGATAATACATTTAAGGCTTACTCCTTTCAGAAGAAATGTTGTGCGGGAGATTAGTGTTGTTAAGATGAGAGCAACTGCTTGTAATAATGATATATTCTCATTAGAGTACAAGCATAACAAGTTCCAAGCCTTGTACGGCGGACAGAACCCCTTATTATAAACGTAAAAGAATTGTCTTGGATTTGCCTTCTTGGGCTTGTTGTAAGAAATCGCGTTAAAGTCATAAGCAGTATTCTAAGTGCGTGTTTTCCTGATTATTAAGCTTAGAGGAGGGTGTCTTATAAGTAGTAAAGGCAGGTGGTAAGCGAGCAGAACGTGGTTAAGCTCAGAGTGACTTAGAGAATATGAGTTCTAAATCAGATAAGTCTTTTCTTGCAAGCTTATCAAACTCTTTAAGAGTGACTTCGTAGTGAAACATACAAGAACCTAAATCAATTATTGCAATGGAAGATCTTCTACTCTCATATTCCTCGTATAGTTTTGGACCGGGATTTTTTATGATATTATTATACCTCACATCTATTCTTACAATACCGCGGGCGTGTATCGACCCTATTATTCTCTTCAGGGCGTAGTAGTCCTTTAATGTGCCTCCCCCATTCAGAGGGATGCCTTTCTGGAATTCTTTGAGTATAGCAATGTAGTTATCATTCTCGTAGGCTTCAACGAGGTGCGTGATTCCTTCTAAGTCTGGTAACTCTCTTAGAACCCTTTCTTCTCTCTGGACGTGCTTAAGTCTGCTCTTATACAGCCCTTCTGGTATGAAGGGGTTTCTTCTCTTATCTGCTAGTTTAAGAATATACCTCTGGGAGTCCTTCCTGTTCTCCACAAGGCAGACCTTGGTTGAAGTATTAGGGAATAATCTTAGGAATACCAGGTCTGGGCTGATCTGTTTTATTTCTTCGCTTAGAGGTAATAGCGGAGTCATCTCAGCAGCAGGGGTTAATGAAACGTATATAAACATTTCCTCCCATACCAGGCGTGGTTTAGAAGAAGGAATTAAAAATCATAACTTATTTATAATTCTTTTCTCCTCTATCTGAGTTGTATGTGTGGTATTGTTGGTTTTAACTGGGAGGATAAGAGTCTTGCTCGTAGGATGAGCGAGGTGATTAAGCATAGAGGACCTGATGATAGTGCTTTTTTCACTGATAAAGGTTTAAGCCTGGGTATGAGGCGGCTTAGTATTATTGATTTAACCAAAGGAATCTACCCTTTAACAAACGAGAGCAGAGATGTTTTCTTGGTATTTAACGGCGAGATATACAATTTTTATAAGCTTAGAAGGTTGCTAGAGGAGAAAGGTCATAGGTTTAGGACTGGGTGTGATGGTGAGGTCATTGTTCATGCTTATGAGGAGTATAAGGAGAACTTCCTTAAGTTTTTGAATGGTATGTTCGCTCTTTGTCTTTATGATAGTAGGACTAAGGAGTTAATTCTTGCAAGGGATCGTGCGGGTATTAAGCCGTTGTATTATTATTTTAGCAGAGGAAACCTTGTTTTTGCTAGTGAGATTAAGAGCATACTAGAAGTTAATAGTGTTAAGAGAGAGATTAATATCACTGCTCTTAACCACTATTTTGCTCTTCGTTATAACCCTTGTTATGAAACCCTGTTCAGAGGGATAAAAAAGCTAGCTCCAGGTCATTTTATAAAATTTAGTTTAAGAGAGAAACGCTTGATTATTAGTAAGTACTGGGATATTAATCTTGAGAAGCAGAGTAACAAGAGCCTCGGATTCTTTGAAAAAAAGTTGTTTAGCTTACTAAAGGACTCTGTTAGGAAGAGGCTTATAAGTGATGTGCCGCTAGGTGTTTATCTGAGTGGGGGTTTGGATAGCAGCTCGGTTGTCCTTATGATGAGTCTTATAAGAAGAGAGGAGAAGAGTGATGCTCCTATTCGTACTTATAGCGTGGGTTTTGCTCATGGAGAAAAGGTTAATGAAACGATTTATGCAAAGCAGATAAGTGAATTCTTTAATACTGAGCACAAGGAGTTCATAATAGAACCTGATGTTGTTAAGCTTCTGCCTAGGATTGTATGGCATTGTGATGAGCCAATGGCTGATCCTGCTTTGATACCTGTTTATCTCCTATCAGAAGCTGCTAAGAAGACGTCTACTGTTATCCTCACAGGGGATGGTGGTGATGAGATGCTGGGAGGTTATGACCAGTATAAGTTCTTAAAAGCCACTTATCTCGCTAATAAGATTCCTTTTTTTAACATAGTCGGTCCTCTGATTAATAAGAGGATCCCTCTTAAAGTATGGGATAGGTTTCACAAGCACAGTTCTGACCTTGGCAGAGCTGCTTATAGGCGGGGGAACATGGTTATCAAGGCGATGAAGGATAATAAGGCAAAGGCTTATTATGACCTTATAGGTATGTTTGATGATGAGCAGAGGGAAGCGCTTGTTAAGAGTAAGTATTTTGAAAGGATTGATTACGATGTTATTAATAAAGAGTTCTTTAGTAAGAGAAAGGATTATATGAAGCAGTTACAATACTTTGATTTTAAGAAGCTGCTCGGCGAGGGCTTTTTGATGAAGACTGATAGGATGACTATGGCTATGAGTATAGAAGCACGAGTGCCGTTGCTTGATCATAGGCTTGTGGAATTGGTTTTCAGAATGCCGAGCAGCTATAAGCTCAGAGGGTTCCTCACCACCAAGTACGTTTTTAGAAGGGCTCTTAGGAAACACTTGCCGCGCAACATTGTTGAGAGGAAGAAGCAGACGTTTCATGTGCCTATTGAGAACTGGCTTAATAACGAGTTAAAAGGCGTGGTTGATGATTTGTTGAATACAACCCGGCTTTTTAAAGAGAAAATCCTTAATCCTTACTATGTGAGGAAGATAAGGGAGAATTATGATAAAGGCAAGTTGTTTTATGCTAGGCAGCTCTGGACTTTGATTAATTTTGAGCTCTGGCATAGGATGTTTATTCAGCGCGAAAAAGTAAGTTTATGATAAAGAATTAGGAGTGATGAAGAAGGGGGAGAGTTGTAAGATGAGAGGAGGCAAAGCAAAGAATCCTTATCCTAATAGGAGGACATGGATTGTTATTCCTGCTTATAATGAGGAGAGAAGCATTGGGAGAGTGGTTGGAGAGTTGAGGAGAGCAGGGTATAATAACATCGTGGTAGTTGATGATGGCAGCACGGATAATACGTCTGTAGAGGCTGAGAAGCAGGGAGTGGTTGTGCTTAGGCATATGATTAATCGTGGTCAAGGAGCAGCGCTCAGAACAGGCACTGAGTACGCTCTGAAGCACCGAGCTGAGTTCATTGTTCATTTTGATAGTGATGGGCAGCACAGAGTAGAGGACTTAGAAGCAATGCTTAGCCCTGTGATTAGAGGAGAGGTTGATGTTACTCTTGGCTCAAGATTCTTAAGAAAAACAAGGATTCCTCTTAGCAGGAGGATACTATTAAAAGGCTCTGTTATTGTGCAATGGTTGTTTTATGGTGTTAGACTTAGCGATGCTCATAATGGTTTCCGAGTGTTTAATAGGAGTGCTGCTCAGAGGGTGAGGATTGATTCTGATAGGATGGAGCATGCTTCTGAGATTGTGGAAAAGATTGTTAAGAAGAGGATTAAGTACAAGGAGGTCCCTGTTACTATTAGGTACACTGGTTATTCCATGAGGAAAGGAGAAGGGTCTGTGATAGGAGCTCTTAGGATTCTGTTTAAGATGTTGATCCGGAAGATAATGCGATAAGCCCAACACCCCCTTGAGTCTTTCTGGTTATAAGAATTTCCTCTATAATCTTCTATAATAATGCTTTGAGGTGTTTTAACCCGTGTTTTATAATCCCCGGGTTCCTGGTCAGCAGGCTAAACAATAATTTGAATAAGTCATCTCTACTAGTCTCCCCTAAGACTTTCTTTGCTTGGTGGTTATCCAAGTTCTTGATTAGTTGATTCCAGTCCTTGCTGGTGAAGGAGTTCATTAACTGCCTTAGTTTGAGGTGTAGCCATAGGGAGGGGTAGAGGTGCAGGTAGATGCCAGCATTGTAGCTAAGGTTGTGTTTAAGGGCATAAGCAAGTATTTCTGCTGATATTAGTCCTGGAATAATGCCTCCGCCGGTTGTTGCTTTTACAAAGCCAGCAGCATCTCCGACTAGGAAAACGTTCTTCTTACTGAACGCTGAGTAAGGGTTAAACAACGGGATTAATCCGCCTTGCTTTGAGAGAATCCTGCCTTTATATTTCTTTAGCAAGTTCTTAAAGCACTCTTTTGGATTAGCCCGACTAGCAACTCCGACTCTCAGAGTGTTCTTGTTCTCAGGCACAGCCCAGCCAAAGCCTTGCTTAGAAGGATAAAAATCAATAATATTATTGTTCTTCTTCTTTATTACTGCTTGTAATCCAACAAAGTATTCTCTATGCTTGATTAGTCCTGTGTTGTTAGCAACACTGCTTAAAGGACCGTCTGCTCCTATTAAGCAAGAGAATTCCTTTTTCTTTATTCTCCTGGATTTCAAGTCTTTTAGCAACACGTATGCTTTTGTTAATGAAGTGAACCTGTGGTTGAAAAAGAACTTGACTCCTTTTCTTCGAGCTTTATTATAGAAATATTCATCAAAGCGCGTTCTATTAATGATTAAGTCCGGTCTCCCCAGTCTTAGTTTAAGATGCTTGTTGTTAGGTGCGAATACGCGTACATTTTCAGCTTGGTTAATTACAAAATCATTTTTTTTAGGAATAAACCTGTATATGCCCTGTGTTACTATACCCGTGCATTGAACAGGAAGCCCCACCCGGGAGTGTTCCTCATACACTCTTACTTCGAAATCATCTGCTAACAGGCTTGCAAGGTAGCAACCAACAGGACCCCCGCCGATTATCGTAATCATCAGTGAGTGGAGAAAAGAATAATGTTTAAAAAGTTTGTTGAAATACTACTAGCAAAGACGAAGTATAAAAAAAAATTTTAGGAGACTTAATAAGAGTTAAGAGTTCATTGTTATTCATTTCTCAATCCAAAAAAATATTTTTATTATAACTGTGGGTTTTAAAGATTCAGTAGTTCTAGGGTTTTTTACTAAGC
>DRSY01000040.1 GCA_011372335.1 Candidatus Woesearchaeota archaeon
CAAAAAAAAGTTATCCACAAAAAACTTTCTTAACACACCCAGGATAACAAAAAGTTTTAAATAGTATCCTACTAAGACAAAAGTATTATGAAGCTCGTATTCCACGGAGCAGCAAAAGAGGTGGGAAGAAGCTGCATAGAACTCCAAACCCAAGGCGACAGATACCTTCTCGACGCAGGCATCAAGTTCAAAGAAGGCGGCTTTGCCTACCCAGAGAGAATCATAAACCTCCCTGATATTGACGGCTTATTCATAAGCCACGCCCACTTAGACCACACAGGAGCCCTCCCGCTGTTTGAACACTACAAGATAATCTGCCCTATATACTGTACTAAGCTGACATACGCAATAACCAAAGTACTGCTCAAAGACTCCTATAAAATTGCAAGAATCAGAAACCTGCACCCTGCTTACACCAAAACAGACTTACGCCGCATCCACAAAGACGTGAGACTTATAAAATATGATTACGAGTATAAACACAGAAAAATAAGGTTTACTTTTACAAACGCCGGGCACGTGCCTGGAAGCTCGATGATACTGATAAAAGCAGAAGGAAAAAAAATTCTTTACACAGGAGACACCAAGCTAAGAACAACAGAACTCGTCAGAGGAGCACGCACAGACTACCACGATATCAATGTTCTAATAATAGAAAGCACTTACGGAGCAAGAGAACTACCGAGCAGAGAAGAAGTAAGAAAAAAATTCTTAGACAAAATAGAAGAAGTCACTAGGCGAGGCGGCTCTGTCCTAATACCTGTCTTCAGCCTAGGAAGAGCCCAAGACGTACTCATAATGCTTGCACACCGAAAACTCAACACACCAATCTACTTTGACGGGATGTGCAAAAAAATAACTCAGAGAATACTCACAGTACCAGACCCGTATGTTAATAACCAAGCCTTACTCAACGAGATGTTCAATAAGAGAGTGATCCACATAGGCAGTGAGAAGCACAGAGCCCATGCTCTTAGCCAACAAGGAATATACGTTACAACAAGCGGGATGATGCAAGGCGGACCCGTCCTCTCCTATCTCAAAGAAATGTGGCATGACCCGAAACACGCAATACTCCTAACAGGCTACCAGTGTAAGCGTACCAACGGAAGACACCTAGAAGAAGAAGGCTATGTCTACCTTGACGGGTGGAGAACCTATGTGAAATGCGAAGTTGAGAAATACGACTTCTCAGGACACGCTGATAAAGAGGACTTAAAAGAAATGATAAGAAGAATCAACCCTAAACAACTCATAATACAACACGGCGACCCAGAAGCAGTTGAAGAGCTGAAACACTGGGCAGAAAAAGAAAAAAAGTACGTTGTGTATGCTCCTGAGCTAGGAGAAGAGATCATAATCTGACTAAAAAATAACAACCCCTAAAAAAAGGTATGCCCCTGCGGGGAATCAAACCCCGGTCTCAGCCTTTCTGCCTACCACCGCAGGGCTGCGTACTATTCACTATACTACAGGGGCGTTGCAATACTACTAGGAGACCTTCTCCCTACACAAGGACCATCAAAGACTTTAAAACCAGCTCTTCTCAGGTTCTCCCTCACACGCCTTGCACAGGAATAAGTGGTTAGCACCCCGTCCTGCTTGATACGTTTTCTTAATTCTTTAAAAAAACTTTCTGTCCAGAGCTCAGGATTCTTCCTAGGACTAAAAGGGTCGAGGAAGACGATATCAAACAAGGAGTTCACACTTCTAATACTTTTCACAGCATCGTAGAGGAGCAAGGTAAGCCGTACACCCCCCTTCTCATACTCATATTTGTCTTTAGCTCCTCCCCTCCCCATACACTTAATCATTTCCTTAATAATATCATAGTTCTTTATTTGCAAGCAAGAAAGCCCAGGGATTACTCTGAGTATTTCCTTATCCTTCTCAAGCCCAACAATACTCGCCTTACATTCTGGGTTGAGCTCAAAGATTCTGTCAAGAGCAGCCGCTGAGTTATAGCCAAGACCAAAACCCACGTCAAGCACGCTTACATGGTTCTTATCCTTAACAAAGCTTAAGGCTGGCTCTACGAATTTCTTAAAAGCCTCCTCAACAGCTCCTGTAACCGAGTGATAAGTCTCATCATACTCCTCATTATAAAACGTTATGCTATCATCACCTGTTATTACCTGCTTCATAACAGCAGAGAATCAGTTCTTGCTTAAATAACTAATCCTAATAATCCTAGTAGAACCCCTATTATCAGAAACCCGGAGTACTGTCTGAGCACTCCGAGGAGTACTTGTTTTCTCTGCACCTTCATATGCTCTAACAAGTAAATACTCCCAATAGGGAACCCGTAAAGGAAGATTAATGGTCCGAGAAAGGCAAAACCATTATACCTCCATGACAAGAAAAATATTACTGCTAAGGCATAGTAGTACAGGGTTTCCCAGTGCTTGCTAAAACTATAGATGATAATCAGCCCTGCAATGAAGATTACGAATAGCACAGACCAGTTTTTTACAAAGAAAATAATAAGGATGGCTATGAAGAGTACGTGCTTGAAGATACTAAGATACTTTCTACCTGGTTTTAACTCCTCCTTCGCCAACCATCCTATTAGCAGCCCTGTGAATAACCCAAGGAAGGTTATTACAAGAATTATTAGGTAGGCTAACATGGTTGGAATAATAAGAGGAGACAACGCTTTATAAATATTTTTAATTCCTTCTTTAATTCCCTCTTCGCCTTATCATTTCAAGTTATGCTTACTTCTGAACCACACGGAGTTCCATCGGTTATATACACTTCCGGGTTCCCAATGCTCGTCTTGTTATTAGAAACAACCACTATGTTGCCTTCTGCGTCTTCGTAGAATATGCAGAAGTCTCCTTTTATGCCAAGCTTCTTCTTTATTGCAGAATAATTCTGGGTTACATTATTAACAAAAGCGTTAAATCTTTCTTCATCCACCACGTCTTCTCTTATAAAAGCGAGCTCGTTATTCTGCTCAAGCTCTATTTTCAGCTCAGCAGCCTGATCTCCGAGGGTCTCAATACCTGGCTTATGCCGCACTACCATGGTTGTGTAGAATATCAGTATTACTGAGATGAAGATTACAAGTGCTAATAAGACGTCCACACTCCACACTTGGCCGCGTTCCATTTCCTCTTTTTTCTTACCAGAAGAAACCTTTTTCCTGGCTTCTCTCCTCTTTTTAACACCTCTTCTTTTCTTCTTAGCCATCTTTACTTCTTTTAATACTTTTTGTTTTTTGAAAAAACCAAGCGTAAGGAGTTCTGACCCCTACCAGCCACTCATACTTTTGATTTACATGTTTTTATATTTTTCTACCTGGCCTTATATTCTTATTATCATACCCTCGGTTACCTTATTCATTGGCTTTCAGACGAGCGAAACCGAAAATTTTATAAAGCTTTCTATGTTTCGCTTTATAAATCTATCGTAAGTACCTTATCTTTATGAATTATTATACTGGGGGGAATCAATGTCATTCGTAAAGAAATGCCCTGAATGCGGGGGTATCAACTTGTTCTGGAACAAAGAGAAAGGAGAGATAATATGCCGGGACTGCGGACTAGTCGTAGAAGACAAAATGATTGACTTCGGCCAGGAATGGAGAGAATTCGATAGCTCAGACGCTGAGAAGCTCAGAAGAACAGGAGCTCCTATGAGTTACACTCAATTCGACCAAGGACTAGGAACAGACGTGGGTAAGAAATCAGACTTATACCAGCTAGGAGGCAAAGCAAAAAACAAGTTCTTCAGGCTGAGGAAATGGCAGCAGAGAATAAGCACAGCAATAGAGAGAAACCTGAAGCTAGCCTTATCAGAACTAAAAAGGGTTAGCTCTTATCTGAGACTTCCAAGCAGCGTAGAAGAAGAAGCTGCAAGAATATACACTCTCGCAGTACAGAAAGGCTTGGTAAGAGGAAGAAGCATGGAATCTGTTGTAACAGGAGCGCTATACGCTGCTTGCAGGAGACACGACGTCCCAAGAACCCTTGACGAGCTAGGAGAAGCAAGTAACATAGAGAAAAAAGAGATTGGTAGAACATACAGGTTCATAACCAGAGAACTAGGAATTAAGATACTGCCTAGCAACCCAGCTGATTACATACCCAGATTCGCTTCCAGCCTAAAACTCAACGCAGAAACCCAGAGCAAAGCAGTTGAGATCATTGAAGAAGCACAGAAAGTAGAACTCACCTCTGGAAGAGGACCCACAGGCATAGCAGCTGCTGCTCTCTACGTTGCGGCTCTTATCAAGGGAGAGAAAAGAACCCAGAGGGAAGTAGCAGACGTTGCTGGAGTCACAGAAGTAACCATAAGGAACAGGTACAAGGAATTACTTGACAGGCTAGGACTGGAAAAAGAAATAAAGAAAATAAAGAAAAGGAAGTGAAGAGTTAGCTAGCACAATAGCGTGGTTTCCTTTTCATGCTTCTTTTTTTTGTTGGCTTTCGTTTTTATTAAAGAATTTTTTTCTCCATCACCTTATCCTCAGAAAGCCGCGTCTATTTGTCTTTGGATGAATTCTTCTTTTATTTTGTTGTTTTTTATTATTATTCCTTCTCTTCTTAGGAATCTGGTTTTTTCTTGTATTGTCTTTCCTTTTGTTCTTCCTTTGAAGCCGCCTATAGTACCGTCATTATTGATTACTCTGTGGCAGGGGATTATGGGTGTGTAAGGATTCTTTTTTAGTGCTTGTCCCACTGCTCTTGGGCTGGTGTTGAGTTTCTTTGCAATCGCAGAATAAGTTGTTACTCTGCCTCGCGGCACTCTTCTTACTAGTTCGTACACTTTTTTTTGGAATCTGGTGATTCTCATCTCGGGTCTTGATTAGAACTTTTTTTTAAGAGTCTCTTTTTTTATTTAAGACCTTGCCATTCTCTTTCTGCTTTTTCAAATCTTTCTGGTGTGCCTGTGTCAAACCATTGCCCTGAGAATACGTAGCCTAGGAGTTTCTCGTTGGTTGCGAGTCTTGGGAATATATCGTTTTCTATCATTGAGAATCCTTCTGGTACCATTTTGAGTACTTCTGGTTCTAGTATGTATAGTCCTGCGTTTATTAGCTTGCTGGATGCTTGTTTTTTGCTTGGTTTCTCTATGAAGGTCATTATTTTGTGGCCGTTCATCACTGCTACTCCGTAGTTGGAGGGGTCTTCCACTGTTGTGAGGGCGATTGTTGCGAGTCCTTTGTTCTTTCTGTGGAACATGAACATGTCTTCTAGGTCTATGTCTTTGAGTTCATCACCGTTCATTAATATGAATGTTTCGTTTATTTTTCCTTTTACTAGGTTAAGAGGTCCTCCTGTGCCTAGAGGGGTTTTTTCTTCAACATAGGTTATGTTCACTCCTAGTTGGCTTCCGTCTCCGAAGTACTCTTTTATTTTTTCTCCTTTGTATCCAACGCTGATGATTATGTCTTTGATGCCGTGTCTTTTTAGTAAGTCGATGTTGTGTTCAAGGGTGGGTTTGTCTTGTATTCTTAGCATGGGTTTTGGTAGGAAGTTAGTCATTGGCTTCATTCTTGTGCCTTTGCCTCCTGCTAGTATGATTGCTTTTGAGGGTTTGTTCTCGCCGAAGGCTTTGGTTAGTAGGAGTTCTACTGCGTGGCTCCTATTCTTTACGTCCCTGTGGTTTATGGTTTGGTCTACTCTTTCCAGGATTTCTTTTTCTATGGTTAGGGTGACTCTTTCTTTCATTCTCCTCCCCCCTTTGCGATGTTGTTTTGGGCTGGGTAGAAAGCTTCTTTTTTTATTGCGGGGCGGGCTTTTTTTATTGTTTAATATTATTTTTTTTGTTTAATATTATTGGTTTTGTTTTTTTGTTATTCTTTTATTCTTATTCTTCTGGGGATTACTGGCTTATATTTAAAACTTTTGGAATTTATATGATGAAGTATGATGAAATACCGTAATATTTAAATACTCCTATAACTACCCCCTTTATTAGACTTAGGAAAAACTAAATAGTGACCGAAAACCTTACAGAGGTAAGAGGGGGGTGTTTTTTAATGGAAGAATACTATGAAGACCCCCTTGAAGTTGACCTTGACGACATCGAAGGAAAAGACCCTGCAAGAGCAAGATTCATAAGGGGGTATCTTAAAGCAACGATATAACCCGGAAGAATAAAAAACAGGTACACTTGATAAAAGAGATACAAGAGGGGAATAAGAAAGGCAACTTGTAAGGGGGATCACTCACACAAAGAACACGTCACACCAACACTGCTTCTAGGTAATTCTGCATAACTCTTATCACCCTAACACTCACAACACTACCAATACTCAGCTTAGCATTCCTAATAACAACAGGTTTATAATAATCATTCCTACCAATAACAGAGTTCTGCTTACCCACCTCATCAATAATAATACTGCCTTCCCAGCCAAGCCACTCCTTATTATCAATGATTCTTGACTGAAGAGCAACAAGTATCTTAGACCTTTCCTTAATAATCCTTGTATCCAACTGCTTCATCCTCTTAGCAGGAGTCCCAGGCCTTGCACAGAACTTAGTGAGATTAACAACAGGAATCCTGAGTTCCTCAAGTAATTTATAAGTCATCTCAAAATCCTCCTCGGTTTCCCCTGGGAAACCGCAAATAATATCCGTGGCAATAGTAATCCTCGGGATTGCTCTTCTAAAACTCTTCACAACCCATACAAAATCCTCAACCAAGTACTTCCTCTTCATTAACCTCAGAATCCTGTTAGAACCACTCTGTACAGGCAGGTGTACAAACTTGAACATATTAGGATGCTTATAAATTTCTATTAAATCATCCAAGTACTCCAAAGCATGCTCAGGATTAAGCATGCCCAGCCTCACCTTATAATCCCCTTCCACGCTTAGCAACTCCTTTAATAACACAGGAAGACTAGAACCAACATCCTTACCATAAGCACCACTATCCTGACTAGTAAGCCAGACCTCCCTAACCCCCTGCTTTACAGCCAGCTCGAACTGCTTCTTAATAGCACGTGAATCATAACTCATAAGCCTCCCACGAGCAAAACGGGTCTTACAATAAGAACACTCCCCTAAACAACCCATTGATAAAGGAATAATCTCAACCACAGGGTTCCTCCGAATCTTAGGAAGACAAAGCCGAGGATTATTATTAAAACCAAGCATTCTCACAACACCACCCCTCATGGCCTTCTCAACAACCTCAACAACCCTGTGAATATTCCTAACACCAACAACAGAAACACCTCTTAATAATTCATTCCCAGGATCTGCCTGAGGAACACAGCCAGCCACAACAACCCTCTTACCAAGAAGCCTTGCCTTCTTCAACTCAGAAAAAAACCTTTTCTCAGGGTTATCCTTAACCGTGCACGTGTTAAACAACACGAGATCAGCCTCAGCCAAATTACTAACTAATTCATAACCTGCTCTCACAAGCAAACCAGCCATTACCTCACTATCAGACTGGTTAAGAGTACACCCGAAAGTCCTAATAAATATTCTCATAGAACAAAAAAGGATGCTGTGCTACTTAATAAATTTTTATCTGAAATCATCCAAGGCGAGGTCCACGACATCCTCTCTCCAACCCAGACTCAACAAAGAATCCTTTATCTGCTCCAAGGTTAATCCTTTCTCAACACACCCCTTTATGAACTTATCAAGCTTCTCCATATTATTATCAACAACATGTACGTCATGCATGATAACATCAATTAGGTGCTCATCCCACCCCGCGCCCAGGAGTTCGTGCTTTATCTCAACATCATTCTTCCCTGCTCGTATCTGAGCCTCAATAAACCTCTCAATCCGCCTTACCTTATCATAAGGAATAACAAGATCATGCCTTATAACCAAGTCTTTAGGCTTAAGCTTCTCCTCTAATAAAACAGCAGTTCTTGTCTCAGCCTCCTTCCTCTTATAAACAACAACCCCTACCATCACCCCGCCTACTAATACTATTATAACAATAATCCATAACCAAGCGAAGTGCTTAGACTCTGATACACGCAAACCCTCTTCTCCAACTCCTTCTTCATCATCACCTTCGCCTTCCTCAATTACGCTTCCTGTAGGCGTCTTATCCTCTCCACCAACCGCGTACACAGCAACACCCTCAAAATCATCATAATCATCACTATCAACTTTGCTCTTAATATAATAAGTAAAAGTCTTTGTTTCATCTCTGCTCAACATGTCAACACTCCACTCAAGAAGAGGATCATCCTCTACTACCACAGGTTCATCCTCAGAGAAGACAAGTTCAGAAGCACCACTCACAACACTCTTAGGTATAAATTCAAGGACCCTAATATCACTAATACTCTTATCAGGAGTAACCTTAATAGTTACTCTTGTCCTAAAAGTATAATTATTAATATTAGCGTATATCGTACTTATCCTAAAAACCTCTACTTCGTGGTGTATGCTTAGAATACGTGATTTCTCTGAGCCTAACTCATTAATAAGCGTCTTAAGCCTATTCTTTGCTGATGAGCTCTTCACAGCCTCAGCCCATGAACTAAGAGTCTGAGCGCCTAGCTTAGTAGTCTTAGAGAATGCCTTGGTCTTCTCTGCCTTCATCTTATCAGTGCTTAACGTACTAAACCCGAGTTCAGAAGCACTCACAGTGCTCAATAATTCTTCTAAGTCACTTATAACAACTTCTTCCTCTTCCTCCTCCTCATCCTCTGCTTTAGGCATCCTACCGCCGCCTCCACTACTCCCTCCCCCGCTATCAATATCAGGTTCATTAAAAGTAATACTTAGTGTATTCCCAGTATGAGCATTAATTGTTATGCTGCCGTTTGAATCCGCAACTTTTCTAGCTGAAACACTCATCGGACTAACTCCTAGGAAGAACACACCCGTCATTGCTACTACGCATATTACTAAGGTTAAAACCCCAAAAGGCGTTCTCATAAAAAAAACCCTTTCTTCTTTTTATTCTTACTCGGAGTCAAACAACCCCCAGCCATAACTCCCAGTATAAGTACCTGCACTAAGCCCGGAGTAAGGAGTAATCCTAAGAGTGGTGTGATTATAACGATAAAGCCCTGTGGTAATCATAGCATAAGCAGGAGCGTTGGATATGTTAGGAAGAACAAAAGCTTCTGCTCCTGCATAACTAGAAGCCCCTGATATGTTCTTCCTCGTACTACTATTACCTATACTAGCATAACTCACATCATAAGTGTTTGAGCCTGAACTCAGATTCATATAGAACTTCACATAAGGATAACCCTTGGTTATTATGTCAAAAGTAAAGCTTATATCAGAGCCTCCAATAGTCGCTGTAGCACTACTGCTCCCTGTAAGATTCGTTTCAATTGCAGCCACTGACTCAATAGTAGCATTCCTACTCACAACGTGGTCATAGTAATCCGTGGCATTCACAATAATAGTCCAGTTCCCTACAGGCAGATAAATACCATCAAAGCTCTTTGTGAAGTTCTTAGTTCCAGAACTATGATTCCAGACCGCAGAAGACTCATTAACAATACGATAAGCACAGCTTGTGAAATAACTCGTATTAACACGCACAGAGAAATTAAAGTCCTCTGCTGCCACAGTAGTACTGCTAACTAAGAGACTTATATTAAGAGGTATTGACTCCTCAATGCTTGCATTACCGAATACTTGGCTGAGAGGATAATAAATTAACAAGTCACTAGTAGTATTAACATAGGTGTGGTTGAATAATGCTCCGTACCGCGTCATCCCCTGAGCAGTGTTAGAACTCCTATTCGGGCTATAAGTGGTTAAGCCAGGTATAATGTCCACGGTGTGCGCTGTTTCATTCCCGGTTATAGTGATATTCGTCGTCTCATTCCCAGCGAACTCTTCAAAATCATTGCTAAGAGTAATAAGGCTAAGCGTGGTATTAGTGCGTCCTGAGAGGTTATTCTGGACGCCTAGATCAAGGATTCCGCCTCCTCTGACCGTGATTCTTACCTCGTCGCTCGTATTAATATCCCCGTCGCTGTTCATATCAATAGCAAGGGAGTAATCTGTTGAGTTCTCAATAATCACCTCATGGATTACACCAGCAACAGTGAGGTTTCCTTCACCAGTCACATTAGCAACTCCGGAATTATTAGTGTAATTAATGCTGATTGTATCTCCGCTCCCTGATGCTTTGATAAAAGTGATTGTCTGGTTACTTGTGTTTATTGATGCGTATCTTAGAACAGTGCTTATAGTGGATGAGTTATACTCATCAGAGAGGTGGTTAATAACAAAGTAGTCTCCTAGCCTTATATTAAAGACGCAACTACTAGTATTACACCCAGAAGTATTAATAAAGCCTTCAAAGAAGTGAAACGTATTATTATGAGTCCCGTATTTAAAACTCAGGTTAGACGCATTAGAATTATCTATTAATGGGAAGGAATAATTCTCACTAGCAGTATTAGTGAAGTTCATGTAATAACTCGCGTTGTCCTGTGTGTGATAAATGATTATTGGAACATAATGATTAGTGTCAGAGAAGTTCGAATGGTTCAACCCGTTGTACTTGATATCCCAGTAAGGCGTAATCAAGGCTTCCTCTTCAGGAATCACCGATCTTAAGCCACTACCAGGAGTAATATATAAATCGTCATCTGCTTTTATTCTATAAGAAATATTATTAATAGTGAAATAAGAAGTGAAAAGAGCAGACCCCTCTATCTTGATATAAGCATCATCAATATTTTCTCCGTTTACTCTGAGAATACCCGTATCATAATCGCCATCACTAACATTCGTATCTTCGATTTCCAACCAGTTACGACCCATATAGAAATGAGCAGAATTATTCGTCACATTCCATACGCCCACGCAGAGGTTACTAAGCATATCACTCTCGCCGTTGCTAAGATACTTTGTTAGCACTCCGTTTACGCTCAGCTTTACTTCAGGAGGACTCATACTAGTATTTATATCATAAATACTTACCTCATAGATACTCCCATCAACCAGCTCATAAGTATTAAGCTCTCCTTGTGTAATAGTAGTGTTAAGCATGTCCTCTACTAAGGATAATCCCAGGTTAACGTCGTTTGTGAGGCGTGCTTTAACAAAAGAGTAATTAGAGCCGAGTATGATGATATCTGCTCCTCGGAGGTCTGCGAGTTCCGAAGAGGAGACCTCTGAGACGAGCCCGTTATTAAAATTAATATCGTACTGGAATATGTAATCAGCATCCATTATAAAAAGTGTGTCTGTTACAACATCGTCATCAGTTTCTATGTATCGCAGCCTGGGAGAAAACCATGATGAATTAAACCTTAAATGCTGGGAGTATGTTGTGCTGCCCTTAGCAGTGCTTATACTCGCGTTCTTTAGAATGCTGAGATCATTATGATCAAAGGAACTAATTACCTGCCCAAGGCTCTCATTAATCCCAAGATGATCTGTTTGAGAGTCAAAATACGCGTTGTTCGTCCAAGCACAAACCAAAGGGATTACTAAGAGGAGAATACAAACAAGAATTAATCTCTTCACAATACCCACCTCGCTTATCGCACACCTCTAAAAAAACTTTTCTTATATAAAGGCGCTTGTCTCAGCCCCCTTCTCTTTTTCTAGGAAACAGCGTAATATTTAAATCTTTCTAAAAAAATTCTTTGATAAAAAACAAGGGGGATAATAAAAAAAGAAAAAAATAAGAATGAATAATAATACAAATTAAAATCGAAATCAAAAAAATAATATAAAAATAATCGAAGATGTTAAGAGCATAGAGCTAAACTAAAAAACTTTTTTTTTAACTATGATCCTAGGGGCCTTCATAGAAACAAATTATCATAAACTATTTAAAACAGGCAACAATACCCTGTGATACCCTGTGAGCTAGTAGGAAAAAAGGGGAGAGGAGTATTCTTATGCCCGAGGAAAACCTTAGCCTGCCAGAAGAGTTAAAGAAGTACGACCCTGAGAATATGAGGCAGATTATTCTTAACACTCCAATCCTAGCCGAGCAGGGTTACAGACTAGTAGAAGCAATTGATCTTAGCAGACTCAGAGAGAAATACACAGCGGTAATCATTGCTGGGATGGGCGGGTCTAGTATTGCAGGCTTACTCCTCCAAGCTTATCTTGCTGATGAGAAGCTCTCCCTGGCTGTTATCCAGGATTATAACCTGCCTTTATGGGCTGATAATAAAACCCTAGTAGTTGCTTGTTCTTACTCCGGCAACACAGAAGAAACACTTAGTTGCTTTAAGGATGCTAGGAGGAAAAGCTGCGGCTTAGTTGCTGTTACAACAGGTAACAAGCTAGGAGAGTATGCGCGGGTTTCAAGGATTCCAATAATAACCCTGCCTATTGGTTATCAGCCAAGAGCAGCAATGGCGATAGAGTTCTTTGCACTGCTAAGATTATTAGAGAAGCTAAGACTGGTTAAGAGCAGAGCTTCAGAAGTGCTCAGGCTAAAACAAGATATTAAGCCTAAGCTTCAGGCATTGGAGCGTAACGCCATGGTATTATCCGAGAAGCTGGTTAATAAGACCCCTATTATATATACTAGTAAGCGGTTTGAGGCGGTTGGTTATAGGTGGAAGTGTCAGTTCAATGAGAACGCTAAGGTAATGGCTTTTAATAATGTTCTCCCTGAGATGAATCATAACGAGATAGAAGGCTTTGAAAGCCTACAAGCAGCTTATCACGCAATAATCCTCCGGTTTGAGGATGACCACAGGCGGATCCAGAAAAGGATGAGTCTTATAAAAGAAATAATGCTTAGGAAAGGCATTAGTGATACAGAGATTGGTATCAGAGGACCTTCGCTGCTTAGCAAGCTCTTCTCAGCTATTCTCCTCGGAGACCTCACCAGTTATTACCTCGCTCTTAGGTTAAAGACGAATCCATCAGAAGTAAGGTTAATAGAGGATTTCAAAGAGAAACTCGGAGCCTACGTTGCTTGATTTAAGGCATAGAACA
>DRSY01000021.1 GCA_011372335.1 Candidatus Woesearchaeota archaeon
AACAAGCGAGGAGCGAAGAGAAAAGGGTTGTATCCGAGGAGCAAGAGAGTGGTGCAGAAGTAGAAAAGGCTTTGTCAGAGAAAGAGATAAGAAGCATAGTTAACGAAGCTAAACAGGAACTGGAAAAAGAAGAAAAACACCTCTCCAAGCACGAAGAGGATGCTTCCTCCAAGCGATTAACACGCCCAGGCCAACACCACAGGATGATTGTTAAAGAATTCATTTTTGGCTTTGTCCTAGGGCTTATATTCGGCTTGATAATGCTTGGTATAATAGCTAATCTAAGATGATAAGTAGGGGAAAGCCTCTGGCTTAAAAACAAAGAAATAAAAAGAGTTAATAAGGGAATAAAGAGTAAATGTTGAGAATAAGCTGGGAATACACGGGCATAGAGTGTAAGAAGAAAAAGGATAAAAAAGCCAGGAGAAAAAAAGAGGAGAAGTGAATGATTAAACCAAACGCTGATTATCTTTTCGAAGTATCATGGGAGGTGTGTAATAAAGCAGGGGGTATAAATACTGTTATAAAAACCAAAGCTCCTTATATGCTTGACTATTATACGAACTATTTCTTAATAGGGCCTTATTTTAAGGACAAAGCAGAAGTCGAGTTCCAGCACGCAGAAACACCTGATTTTCTCAGAGGAGTATTCCTTGAGCTGAAAAGCCTAGGCATAACCTGTTATTACGGGCAATGGGAGATTCGAGGAGAACCACGCACAATACTAGTAGACTTCCAAGACTTCTACTCTGAGAAGAACAACATAAAAACAAAACTATGGGAGGAATTCAGAGTGGACTCATTGAACTCCCCGCCTGACTTTGATGAGCCTGTGGTATGGTCTTGGTGTGTGGGCTTATTACTCGATAGAATAAGCCAAGCCCTTCAAGGCAAGAGAATAGTAGCTCATTTCCATGAATGGCTTACAGGCGGAGCCTTGCTCTACTTAAAAATCAGGAATTCAAACATAAGAACTGTTTTCACAACCCACGCCACTATGTTAGGCAGAACCCTAGCAGGGAGCGGGTTTGACCTGTACAACCAACTAGGAAAGTTTGACCCCTTACAAAAAGCACGAGAGTACAACATCCTTGCTAAGCACACCATGGAGGTTGCCTGCGCCCAGAAAACAGATGTATTCACGACTGTGAGTGAAGTAACGAATCTGGAAACCGAGAAGCTACTGGGTAGAAAAGCAGATGTTATCCTATTCAATGGTATTGATATAGATAGGTTCCCTACAATAGAAGAGACTTCAATAAAACACGTTACTTGTAAAGGAATCATAAGAGAATTCCTAACATACCACTTCTTCCCTTACTACACATTCGATTTAAAACACAACTTGATATTCTTCTTTGCAAGCAGGTACGAATTCCATAACAAGGGCATGGACATACTCATAAAAGCGCTTGGCCTGCTTAACAAGAAGCTCAAAGAAACCAACACTCAGAGGACTGTGAGCGTGTTCTTCTGGGTTCCTATGAAGACTTACGGGATCAAAGTAGAATTACTTGAGAACAAGAATTATTATAGGCATATAAGGAGCTTGGTTGATATGAAATCCAATCAGATTCTACAACAAATCGTTAATGATTTCATATCAAGAACTCTTAGCGTTGAAGAGAGCTTTTTTGAAAAAGACTTTATGAAAGAACTGAAGAGGAACGTTTTAACCTTTCAGAGAAGCGGGAATCCTTCCATCCTAACACATAATATTGAAAACGAGGCTCACGACCCTATCTTGCAAGGCTTATTAGCAGAAGGCTTAGATAACAAGCCTGATGATAAAGTAAAAGTAATAGTTTATCCTGTCTACTTAACAGGAAATGATGGTCTGCTGAACCTCTCTTACTACGACGCAATGGCTGGGTGTCACTTCGGCATATTCCCCTCTTACTACGAGCCCTGGGGGTACACCCCTCTTGAAGCAGCAGCCATGGGAATAGCATCCTTAACAAGCGACTTATCCGGCTTCGGGAAGTACATCCAAAACAAGCTTCTTAAAGAGCACTCAGGCATATACATCCTTAAGAGGTACGGTAGGACTACAGAGCAACAAATCCAGGACTTAGCAGAGATAATGTATAGGTACGCGACTCTTGACCATGCTGAGAGAGTGCAGAACAAGATAAACGCAAAGTACTTATCGAACCTTGCTGATTGGAAGCACTTTGTAAAGTTCTACATAGTAGCGCATAACAAGGCGGTAGAAAAATAAAAGGAATATTAAAAGAAATATCACTTAATTTTAAGAATTTTAGAAGTAACTCTTAATCTTCTCAAAGACTTTGTAAGGATCGGTTCCTATAATATTGGTTCTTGCGTATAATTCCATGCCGCCAATATCCGTTGTTTTATTGCTTAAGTTACCCCTATCAACAATCCTGGCAATTATTGGAAAGCCTTTCCATTCCTCGTCCTTGTTGAGAGGGGGGAGGATTATCCCCAGGTTAAAACTCATCACTCCAAAATCCTTTACTAGACTCCTGGTGACTTTATACACTGCTTTTACAAAGGAGTTATCAAACTTAAACTTATCATAGATAAGTGTTACCTCTTTGTCCTTCCTAGGCACAATACTCGTGAATATTCTTAAGCCCTTCCTTCTCATTCCCAGACCAATAATTTCATGGGCGTAGTATAAGTCAGAGAAGTAGTCTTGTGCATACTTCTTATAGTACTCCTTCCTAATCTTGTTATAGTATTCTGCTTCTGCATAATGAGCTCCTTCTCCTATTACTAATTGGAAGTGTCCGTGAATAATACTGGCTGCTGAGCGCCACAAACAATTCCAGAGCAAGAAAGGATAAGCTGCTTTTTTATTATTCTTATAAGCTTTTTTAAACCAATTCATAGCACTCTTAAAATAGTCTCTGAGTTCCTTCTCATTAAAGTCAAGAGGGTTATGCTTATTAAAGATTATTAATCCGTGAAGCCCGTCATACTTAGCAACATTACTTGCACTAACACAATATTTTCCTTTTATCCTTCCGAAAGTGTCTGAGGGTGTCATGCGGAGCGGGGTGCAGAAAGGCCCTCCAACACTCTTATTCAGTGCTTCCTTAACATCATTATCGCTTTCATAGCTCTTTGCTTCTATTGGTCTCTTTGCTCTGAGCTCGTTAAAGACTGCTGTTTCAAAGGTTAATTTGTTAAAAACCTTGATAATCTCTTTGTTCTCAACGCGGTGTATGTTCCCAAAAGTCTTCTTAACCCAAGGCTTCATCTCGTCTGGGATGACGAGTCTCCCAGTGGTTCTTTTAACATCAAAGAAACGCTTGAACAGCTCAGCCTCTTCATATTTAAGCTTACTAATAGTTCGTGGCAATTCAATAATTGATAGCATACCTTTAATATTTTTATGATTTCATTATAAAAAGTTTGCGTATTTTAGAGTGCTTTGATGTGTTTTATTAGCTTTATAGCAGTATTAAGGGTCAGGGTTTGATTATTTAGGTTGTGGTGCCTACCATAATTTTTATAAATACTTCCTTGTTTTGTTTATTCTGAGCAGAGCAGGGGGTTGTTGAATATGAAAGTAATAATACCTTTAGCAGGTGCTGGTACGAGGATGAGGCCTCATACTCATACTAAGCCAAAGCCTATGCTGTTAATTGCTGGGAAGCCGGGCATAAGTTATGTTCTTGATGAGCTTAAGAATCTTGATGTAAGCGAGGTAATCTTCATAACAGGTCATCTGAAAGAAAAAGTAGAGGAATTTATTAAGAAGCACTACGACTTCAAAGCCCGGTTTGTTGAGCAGAGAACCCTGGATGGAACCGCTGGTGCTATCCGGCTTGTTGAGAAGTACGTTGATGAGCCTGTGCTAATAATCTTTGTTGACACTGTTTTTGAAGCAGACCTTAGCATTATTAATAAACTCAAAGATGATGAGGCAGGTATTATATGGACCAAGGAGGTGGAGGATTACTCTCGTTTCGGCGTGTGTGTTCTTGATAACCAGGGTTATTTGAAGAGGATTGTTGAGAAGCCTGATAAGCCTGTTTCAAGGCTTGCTAATATTGGTTTGTACTATATCAAGGATTACAAGTTGATGTTTAAGGGTATAAAACATGTTTTTGATAACAAGATAACCTTAAAAGGAGAGTATTATCTTACTGATGCTTTTGATTACATGGTAGAGCACGGCGCAAAGATAATCTGTCCTGAGGTTAAGGCGTGGTATGATTTTGGAAAGCCTGACACCCTGCTTGAGTCTAATAGGGAGCTCTTAAAAAAGGATAGACACAGGGTTATAAAGACGCAGAACAGTGTTATAATACCACCTGTTCATATTGCTGATGATGTGAGGATAAGGGATTCTGTTATTGGTCCTTATGTTACTATTGGAGGAGGATCCGAGATTATTAATAGTATCATAAGGGATAGTGTTGTGGGTGAGAATGCGAAGGTTAAGGATGTGTTACTTGAGAAGTCTCTTGTGGGTGATGAAGCAGAGGTCATTGATAATTTCAAACACCTTAATGTCGGAGATCATTGTGTTGTTAGCTTCAAAGGCAGGAAGAAAGATTAAGTAAGGTTAAGAAATAAGTAAGCTTAAAAGAAAGTTTTTTTTTTAAGCGTAAATAATAAGAAGAAGAATAAGAATAATAAAAAAATATTTTTAAACTAAACTAATAAAAAAAAGGGGGTTGGCGGGTTTGCACGTGATTCATTCTTTTAATAATGCCTGTGTAGACGAGCACGTGGTTGGAGAAGTTGGTTTTTTAATAACTAATAAGAAGGGTAATTATCTCTCGTTAGGCAGAAAGAACTTTACTCACATGCAAGGATTATTCTTTTTTGATAATAAGAAGTGGGAGCTTTACAAGACTATTGAGAACATAGAGATTGATAGAGCGCTTACTGGTATTAGGAACAACTTGTTTAATGTTAAGAGGATATACAAAGGCGGAGTTGAGGAGAGTTTTAGTCTTTTTAATAATTCAATGATTTATTCTGTTAAGAACTATGCTGGTGAGCTACTGTTAGAACTTGACTTCAGAGCCATGTTTGATTATGATGATCAGGGAAGGATTTATACTGTTACGCAGGAGGACGAGGATTTTATTATTATACGTTACGATAAGTTTACTGATAACTCGTTGTGCGTGCTTGATAAGACTTGTTTTCTTGTGATAAAAGGAGCAAAGGATTTCAGGCTTATTGATAGGTGGGTTAAGAAGAATTACTCTTATGATGCTGAGCGAAATACACGCTCAGAGTTCTATGTGTACCAGGCGCTTAGCATTAGGGTTGATAAGGATCTTAACCTGGTTTTTTCTTTTTCTGATAACAAGGAAGAGGCTATGAGTAGTGCGCGGATGATTTATGATAACAGGCAGTACTTGTTTAACTCCATAAAGAATTACGTGGCTCATGCTTTTACAAGCCGAGACCCTGCTCTTAATACTGCGATGAAAGCCTTGGATGACTTGCTTATCAGTGCTGAGGTGGGGAGCCGCACAGTGGGTGTTATTGCTGGTCTGCCCTGGTTCTGCCAGTTCTGGGCAAGGGATGAGCTTATAAGCCTTAAGGCTCTTATGTTACAAGGAAAGTATTACCTTGTGAAGAGTATTCTTTTTAAGTATCTTAAGAGTATATCTGATGATGGCTTGATTCCTACTCGCCTACCTGGAAGCCAGTCTGATGTTAAGAGTGTTGATGCGGTTGGCTGGCTCTTTCTTAGGGTGAAGGATTATATTAAGCTACTTGTTTCAAAGAAGATTATTAATGATTATTTGTCTGTTTCTGACTTTGTTATTATTAAGAGGGCGTTGGAAAAAACTATTCTTGGCTTGTCTCATTATCATTCAAGTGATGGATTAATAATTAATGATGAGCAGGAGACTTGGATGGATACTCTGAAAGCAGAGAGGGCTGGTGCGTGTATAGAAGTACAGGCGTTATTCTTATCAATGATTAATCTTCATAATCTTATTGCGAGTATTACTAAGTCAAAGCCGCTCTTTAGGAGTCTTGAGAATGAGGTCAGGCAGAGGGTGAGGAAGGTTTTTTTCACACAGAACAGGCTTTATGACTGTGTTCCTATCACTACTAGCGGCTCTATTCCTTCTCCTTCTCATAGTCCTATAAGACCTAATGTTTTCTTAGCTTACTACATTTATCCTGAGCTACTAACAAGGAAGGAGTGGAGAAGAGTATTTGATGATGCTCTCAAGGAGTTGTGGCTCGGGTGGGGTGGCTTATCCACGCTGAGCCATAAGAGTTCTTTGTTCAGGTGTGAGCATTCCGGAGAGGATAATGCTAGTTATCATAATGGTGATTCGTGGTATTATATTAATAATTACGCTGCTCTTGCTATGCATAGGCTTGATAAGAAGTATTACGCTGATAAGATTAAGAGGATTGTTGGTGCGAGTAAAGAAGAAATGTTCTTCTCTGGCTTTGTTGGGTGTTGTGCTGAGCTTAGTAGTGCTAAGCATATGCAGAGTAGGGGTTGTCTTAGTCAGGCTTGGAGTGCTGCTAGTCTTATTGAGCTCTTATACGAGCTAGGTTCTTCTTCTTGATAGTTTCCTACTTTACTCTGGTGTTTTACTCTTATGCTACTCTGATTTTATTCTATTTGTTCTATTTTATGGGTGGCTTTATCATGTGCTCTTTTACTGTTTTTAAGAGTAGCCTGGTCTCTGTTCTCTCAACAAAGTCATATTTTTGGACTAGTTTAATAAAGGCGTCAGCACTTCTCCTATCCTTAAATTTCGCGATTATGGTGGCGTCATAGATTCCTAGATGACTTTGTTAGGATTAAGATGAAAGAAGTAGAAGTATATAAGAAGGAAGTACAATCAACATTAATGCCCTCTGAGATTGAACTCCTTAAAATATTATAAAATCATTCTTTTTATGAGCTCTTATTTTTTTTGAATACCCTAATCATAAACTAATAACCATTAAAGTATACATTAAATTATAACTTTTTTAAATAAAACTATTCTTCTTTCTTATTAAAAACAAAAACCACCTGGTAATATAAAGGGCAATATAAATAATAGAGGTGTTGATAATAGGAACAGTAGAAGAGGAGTAACATGAATTTAAAAACCACTTTTTTTGAACGCGCCTTGTTCCTTAGCTGGTATTGTAGCAAAGCGGATTGTGCTTTCTGCTATATGTCAACCCAGAAAAACCTTATCAGGAATCCGCGAAGAGCAAGGCGTAGTTTTGCATCTATATTCGCAGAAGCAATTATTTCAGAAGCATGCGGCTGGCAAATAGAATTCCTCTCAGGCGGGTACGACTCTTTTTCCATGGATGAACTCGTCTTCATAGCAAAGACTATTCGTGAAATAACAGGCAAGAAGCAATGGCTTAACATCGGAGTGCTTAGCAAAGAAGAACTAAGCCTTCTCAAGCCTTATACAGAGGGAGTCGTAGGCGCTGTTGAATGCATAAACCCTGTTATTAGGAGAACGGTGTGTCCTTCAAAGCCTTTATCAGAGATTCTGTCCTGCTTCTCTGCGTGTGATGAGCTAGGACTAAAAAAAGGAGTAACCATTATTATCGGTCTTGGCGAGACTCTCAAGGATTTCGAGCGACTAGAAGATTTTATAAGAGTAAACCGTATTACAAGAGTGACTTTCTACTCCTTAAACCCTCATAGAGGAACACCTTTTAAGTATTCTCCGCCAATCCAATACTATGAGGAGTGGGTTAAGAAGACAAGAAGAGCATTCCCTAATCTCTGGATTACTGCAGGGGCTTGGCATGACAAGACTCATTATTATTCCAGGCTTCTAAGAGCAGGCGCAGATAATATTACTAAGTTTCCTGCTATAAAATTATTCGGGAGCAGGATAGCACAAGAAGTTGAGAAACAAGTAAGCCTTGGAGGCAGAAATTTCAGGGGAACCCTTACCAGACTCCCTAATATTAATTGGGATGAAGAAGTGGATAAGCTCGGAGTAGGGGGAGAAGTGAAACAAGAGATTAAGCTTAAGCTAAGAGCTTACCTTCAGAGGATGAAGCAAGGATAAGGGAAAAGAACCTTAAAAAGCGGAGGGCTAAGGGATGAGTACGAGGAAGGGTAAGATGGTAAGAAGTAAAGGTGCAGGGATAGGATGAGAGGGGTTAGGATTAAGCGTTTGCCTTTACATAATCCTCGTAGAAGAATTCAAGCATTGCTATGAACAGAGCAGCTATTAACGGGCCTATTATAATGCCAAGGAAGCCGAACACTTTTAAGCCTCCAAGAACACCAATCAGGGCTACTACTGGGTGGATTCTTCCCTTACCTGATATGATCCTAGGCCTTATAAGGTTATCAATACCTGCTACTATGAAGAAGCCGTATACAAGCAGGAAGACTCCTGAAATTATATGACCATTAATAAGCTCTATTAGCCCTGCAGGGCCCCATACAAAGCCTGTGCCTACAACAGGAAGAAAAGCAAGGATGGTCATTACAAAACCCCAAAATACAGGATTACTAATCCCCACTATGAAGAAGCCTATTCCTCCCAGGGTTCCTTGAAGTATTGCTATGAATATCTGGCCGTAAATAACTGCTTGGGTGACGTTCTTTATCTCCTTAACAAGCCTCTCCCTTCTCGCCTTGGAGAAAGGGATGAAATCCTTTATCTGACAGAACCACTTATCTCCCTCAACAAACCCGTAGTACATTATAAAGAACATGATGAATAAGCCAAGCACAACCTCAGCTACAGAGCCTGCTATTGAGAAAGCAGACCTTGCAATGAAATCCTTAACATTAAAGAGGATTTCATTAAGGTTCTGATTCAAATCAGCTCCGGGCCCGAAGAGGCTTACTATGTACTCGTTTGTTTTTTCAAAAGACGCTGTGTTAAAAGAGTTGATAAAACTAACTGTTTGTTTTACAAGCAGGCTTACAATAAGAAACGAAGGAATGATGATTATTAGTAATATAAGCACTATTGCGATTATACTGCTTGTCTTCTTATGCTTTATTCTCTTGGAGAACAACTTGTAGAAGGGATACACAGCAATGGTTAGTATTAAGCCCAGGAATATGTATGTGAAGAAAGGCTGAACTAATCTGAAAGCAAGGTATAATAGGATTAGGAGTAATGCTATAAACATATACCTCGAAACTTTTGCTCCTTCCACTCCTAGGAACACCCCTTCTTTTTTTTCCTAGTCCTGAACTCCTTGCTTGTTTTTAGACTTATTACAAATCCGATTTTTATTCTAAGCTTATTTTTAGATTTAATTTTATTTAAAGTTTATTAAAAAAAATTTTTTAGCTTAACCATAAAAAAAACTTGTTAAAGCCTGTCCGGCGCGTGAGGACCGCTAAATTACTTACTCCTTATTAACTAACACCTCCCCTTGTTTCTGTTAATTAAATTCTCACTTATTTTAACCTATTATTATTGGTACGAAAGAGCACCAAAAAAGCCCTCAGCCCTCAAAAAACCAGGATTCCTGGTCCTGAAAAAAATTAGCAGGGTCTTTTAAGTAATTAATAGCGTTGCTTAGCAATGCGTAATGAGCATTCTCTTCTTTCATAAGAAACTCAAAGAGCTTCTTCACATTAGGATGCTGTGCTTTACCCGCGGCTTTCTTATAGAAATCATATGTGTTCTGCTCCATTTGTAAGCCTATCTCATAAACACTTATATCATCACTCCCTGCTACTCTCCTCTCATTTATGCTCTTCATGGTTGCTGTGAAGAACTCTTTAGCCCTGTTAATAGCCTCGTCTTCAGGCCCCTGGTTAATCATAGGCTCTTCTCCTTCATGAACCGAGCGGCTGAAAGCATGGATTTCATCAACATGTCGTAGCTCTTCATCAGCAAGGAATAATAATACTTTCCTTGCAAGCTCATTCTTAGTCTTATCAGCACTATCCAAGTAGAACTTCCTTATATCAAGCTCGGTCTTAATAGCTTGTTTTAATGCTTCTAACTCTTCACCCGGGTAATCCTGCTCACTCATCCACCCACCTCGTATTACTCCTAAACCGCTTTTAGTACTAGGCTTCTATTTATTAAATTACCCCTTTTTTACTAAAAACCACATTAAACCACTCTCTTATTCTTAACCTTTTTTAAAACCCTTTTTTTAAACCTTTTCTTCTCTTCCCCCCTTCTCTCTTCTTTTTTACTCATCCCTAATTACTTTAATCCCAAAATACTTCTCGCCGAGGTTTTTACTCGTAGCGCAAAGCATCCACTGGTTTCTGCTTTGAAGCCCTGATAGCAGGCATGAGTCCTGAGAGTGCTCCTACAAGGAAAGCAAAGACCACGCACCCTATTATTAGATACCACGGGAATATTGGTTTTAACAAACTGTAACCCGCATTTGCTGCTATTGCTCCGCCTATACGTGCCACAACAAAGCCGAAAAACACGCCTAGTATCCCGCCTATCATTCCCAGGAAGCCTGATTCAAAAACAAATACGAACAAGATATCGCTGTTCCTCGCACCCACTGCTTTCATTATCCCTATCTCCTTGGTCCTCTCCAGGACTGCTGTGTACATGGTATTCATAATATTAACCGAGGCAACAACCAGGGATATCAGGGCTATTAGGACCAGGATTCCGTTAAGCACATTTATTATGTTTCCAAAAGTCTTTATTATGTCTTCAAAGCTCTGCACAAAAAAGGTTTCTTTTCCTTCTTCTTCACCCCTGTGTTTTCTTAGCTTCTCAGTTATCTTCTCAGCAAGTTCTTTAGGCAGAACCCCTTTTTCTGCGCTTAACATTACATAACCGAACCGGCCTTTGTTCTCAGGATATAATTCTTCAAACGCTTCTAGAGTTATGTATATTTGTGAATCATCCCCTGGATTACCTACCTCGCTGTAAAACCCAACAACCTCAAAGTCCGCACCATTAAGCTCAACCTTATCCCCTACTTTTAATGGTTTTTTAAATATCTTGTTCTCAACCATATAATTGTAGCCAAGCACCACCTTATTCATATCTCCTTTTCTTAAGCCTCTGCCTTCTTCTATGTCAATATTAAAGCCTTCCATTAATAAGTCCAAGTCATCAATATCCATCCCAACCACAGAATAATATTTTACCTGGTCTTTGAACTTCAATTCTCCTGCCTTAAAATAAGCCCCTGTTATATCCTTAACACCATTAATCTTTGCTACAAAATCAATATCATCCTGTGCTAAGAAGAAGTTCTCATCCGTTCCAAACCCGGATATTCCTTTGGGCCGAATATATAGTTTATCTGCTCCTGCTTGCTTTGCTAATTCATCCATATACGCTTGTATGCCCAGGCCAAAGCTTACAAGAGCAAAGATTGCTGTGATACCTATGAGTATGGAGAGTATTGAGAGGAAGCTTCTCAGGCTTCTGTTCTTCAGGTTCTTCAACGAGTACTTTATCTCGTCAAGTTTTATTAGTTTCATCTTGTACTACTCTCCTCTCATATTCTTACTTTGTTTCACGCAGTGAATCCACCGGGTTTAGTTTTGAAGCCTGCACAGCAGGAAGCACACCGAATATTGTTCCAATTACAAATGAAAACATAAGAGCCCCTATGATTAAGCCAGGACTCACACTGGCTTGTATGAGTTCAGAGCCAAGGGTTAGTCTTCCAATAGCTGCTAGGCCATAAGCAAGTATTAATCCAAGAATTATGCCTATTATCCCGCCTACCATGCCTAGGAAGCCTGATTCAATAAAGAAGAGTGTGAATATTGTGTTGTTCCTTGCTCCTATTGCTTTCATAATACCTATTTCTTTCCTCCTCTCAAGCACTGCAGTATACATGGTATTCATTATGCCTATGCCTCCTACAAGTAAGGAGATTGCTGCGATTATTGTTATAAAAATCTGGATCGCGAACAGGGTTGAGTCCAGTGACTCAAGAATTTTTTGTGGGCTCTGCACCACAAAGTCTTCTTCTCCCTCCTTAACACCCCTTTCTTTTCTAAGAAGCCTTTCAATCTTTTCCTGTACTTCACCTATTTTCTTCTCATCCTTTACCTTCACTGCAATAATAGCAACCTCGTCCTCGTCTGTGCCAAGCTCATTAATCATGGTGTGTTCATTAATTAACACAGCCCGGTCAAACATAAAGCTTCCTTTCTTTTTTAGTATCCCAACAACCCTGAATTCTTTATCATTAATAAGCACCTTGTCCCCTGCTCTTACTCCTTTTCCAAACATATCATCCTTTGTGAAGTCATTACCCAGAAGCACTGCTTTATTATCATCATCTCTTAACAATCTGCCTTGCTCTGCTTCAAGGTTTGCCATTCTCTCCAAGACTTTCCTCTTATCTCCTTCTGGTATGGAAACAGTATAACTTATTCTTTGCTTATCATTGAACTCCATTGTTCCGCTCTCAACATACC
>DRSY01000028.1 GCA_011372335.1 Candidatus Woesearchaeota archaeon
AGCGCATCCAGTAATGCTCTGAACACCCACCCTTATTTTCCTTGATTTCTTCTCTGTTTTTTTAACCATTTTTCCCTTAAGGGATTTCTGCTTTTTTTTCTTAATACTCATTCATTCATGAACCCCTTTAACCTTATCATACCTGAACACAGGGCCGTCCTTGCACACGTATAAGCCAGAGATCATGCAATGACCGCACATACCCACCCCGCACTTCATCCTCCTCTCAAAACTCACAAATATCTGGTCGTGGTTAAAGCCGAGCTTCTCAAGAGTCATGATTGTGAACTTAATCATTATCGGAGGCCCGCATATCATGACTGCTTTGTTCTTATTATTAAGCCCTGACTCCTCCACGATCTTTGTGACAAGACCAACCCTGCCCTTATAATCCTTGGGTGCTTTGTCAACAGTAAGGTGCAAGTCAAAGATCCTATTCCACACCTCCATATCTTTCTTAAAAAGTATTTCCTCAGGTCGTTTAAAGCCGAAGAACACATGAACTTTTTCGTAATCAGCTCTGTGCTTCTCCACGTACTTAAGCACACCTCTTAGAGGAGCCACTCCTGTACCCCCGCCGATAATCACAAGATTGTTTCCTATTAAATCCTTCATAGGATAACCATTACCATAAGGACCTCTGAGCCACATATAACTTCCTGGTTCTAGTTCTAATAACTTATTACTAACACTCCCTACTCCGCGGATGTTAAACTCAATAAAGTCATGCGAGCAGGAGCACACAGAGAAAGGTGCTTCTCCAACACCCGGAACAGATACTTGGAAGAACTCTCCTGGGTCATAGCAAAGCTTTTCTTTTTCTCCTCTGGGTCTCTCTAATTTAAACAAACAAATATCTGTGGTCTGTGCTTCTTTCTTCACAATCCTAAAAGGCTTTGGGCTGAACAACATTTTTCATACTCTGGACTGGTCAAACTTGTTAATCACCTCTGTAAAGTCAATAAGCCTAGGACATGCTTCTATGCACCGACCACAACCAGTGCACATATCCACGCCGAAGTTCTCCCTGAAGTATTGTAGCTTATGATAAATCCTGTGCTTGAAACGAGTAAGCCTGTCCTTTCTAAAAACAAAGCCTCCTGCTACGAGTGTGAAGTTAAGGAACTGGCATGAATCCCATTCCTTATAACGTTTACCGCGCTTCATATCAGGTTCTAACTCATCAATCATATCAAAGCACAAGCAAGTAGTGCAATGAGCAGTGCACTTACCACAACTCAGGCATTTCTCATTTTCTTTCTCCCAAGCAGGATCATCATAGTACTTAGCAAGGTCTTTTCTATCAAGCTTCTTCTCACACCTTATAGGGGGGATTAAGAAGTCATAATCCTCTAATTCCATTATTAAGGCTTCTCCCTTAGCACTTCCTGCTTCAACATAATACTTATCCCCTAAGTCGTGGAAGAACAAGTCATAGTACCTCTCCAAGTCCATTGACTCGCAGAAACAGTACTCGCTAGGAGGAGGGTCACAGTTAATGCCTAAGAGCAAAGTGTTCTCTCTTGCAAGTCTGTAATAGTCGTCCTGGTACTCGCCTGATAAGAAGAGCTTATCCAGTCTTAGGAGGCCGTTAAAATCACAGAGCCTGCCTCCGAATATTACTCTGGGTTTAAGCTTAATCTCGTCCTCTTTGAACAGTTTTTTCTTAGTAAGGTTCAGCGTGAATAAGTCTTGCTTCGCAGGTGAGAAGAACTTCTTAATAGGGAATAAGGGTCTGCCTTCCAAGCAGATATCATCATAATCCCTTACTACTTCAAATCGGAGCGTGTCTCTCTTAACAGGAGCTATGAGATCAGCACCCCTAGAAACCCTGCGTAAAAACGCGTCCAACCTCTTTTTCTCCAAAACCTTACCCATACTTCCTAAGAAAGAAAAAGCAGGTATATAAAAGTTATTGTTAAACAAGCCCCTTAATCAACTCCTGGATCTCTTTTACTGCTTTCTCCTCGTCATACCCTTGGGGGATGCCAATAATATTAACCTTTTCCACTTTCCCTGTCTCTTTCAGCAGTTTCAAGAAATAGCTCAAATCAAAGTCGTGCAAAGAAAAGATTACGCTAAACTCCAGACTGTCAATATCATCAAATACTTCAACCTTATCAATACCCTTCGCAACATCAAGTATTAATACATCTTTAAGCTCATAGTTAAGTAAGTCATCTGGCTTAGTGCAGTGCTCAACTCTAAAACCCTTCTTACCCAGCTTCTCACCAAGCCTAAACGCAAGATTATCTTCTTCTAAGTAGGGGTTGCCAAAAACAAGTATTTTTCTCATACCAAAATATTTATAAGAAAACACTATTTAAAGCTTGTTATGAAATAACAAAAAAGAGGTGGTTCTTTGTGAATAACAAGAAGGGGTTGTTATTTATTCTTGGAACAGCATTAATTTCAGGCATATCTATCTTTATTAATAAATTCGGAGTGAAAGGGATTGATGCTTACTTATTCACAGGAATAAAGAACTTAATTGTTGCCCTACTCTTATGCTCATTAATCCTCTTAGTAAGAGATTACAGAAAATTAAGGGAGTTAACAAGAAAAGATCTTGTAAGATTATTCTTAATAGGCCTCACAGGAGGAAGCATTCCTTTCCTATTATTCTTCAAAGGTTTACAAATGACAAGCGCATCCCAAGGAGCCTTTATTCACAAAACAATGTTTGTATGGGTTAGTATATTAGCACTAATATTTTTAAAAGAGAAACTGAACAAGGGCATAATCATAGGAGCTGTTCTTCTCTTAGCAGGTAATTTATTATTGTTAAAACTGAATAACTTTGTTTTCTCAACAGGCGACTTATTAATCCTCGGAGCCACGCTGCTCTGGAGTACAGAAACAATTATCTCAAAACACACACTAAAAACATTAGACAGCAGGATCGTTGCGTTTGGCAGGATGTTCTTTGGCTCATTACTAATCATAATCTTCCTAACAATAACTAATAGAATCTCATTAATCAAAGCTTTAACAACCACGCACATCGCATGGATTCTTATAACATCAGTCTTCCTCTTCGGATATGTCTTCACATGGTACTCTGGGTTGAAACAAATAAAAGCAAGTGTTGCAACAAGCATCCTCCTCCTAGGCTCTGTAATAACCACTATGCTTAACTTATCCTTTGCTAATATAACAATAACACTTAGCCAGATAATCGGCGTAACCCTCTTAATCATAGGAGTAGCATCTGTTGTTGGGTTCACAACGATTATAAAGAAAATTCAATCAAGTTTTTCTATTGCAAAAGCCAAGTGAACACTTACTTTATCTCCTTTCTTCACATCAGGAACCAGGGTGGCAAAAACCTTTCTAATAATCCCATCATACTTCACGCTTAGAATATTGTCCTTCTTACCAATAACTTCTGCCTTATGAACCTTGCATAGTTCTTTAAAAGAAGGCGTGGCTGTTGCGTAATCACCGTCGCCTGCTTCAATAAACTTGTTATGCTCTTCTAACCAGTACTTCCGAAGCACTTCTATATCCCAGTAGTCCTTGTTCATCTGCGCAGCCACGATTCTTATCCTCTTAAAAGCGTTTGGAAAACAAGATTCGAGGTAATCCCGCTTAAGAGTCTTCTTCCCAAAAAGAAGCTTTTCAAGGATCTCAGCATCCTCTTCACTCAGCTTGTGCTGATGCTGCAAGTTACGAATACAAGGATAAGCATACATTAAGAAATATCTTTCAGGGCTTATCCCCGCGCTTATTTGTTCTCGCTCTTCTCCCATACCCTAATCGCCTCTAAGGCTTCTTTCCTAGGGATTTTCTGGATAACAAACCTGGCTTGTACAAGAACATAATCCCCTGGTTTTACACTTACTAGTTCTGTGCTTACCTCTCTTCTCTCACCAGAGTAATCAATTAGTGCTAACCTTTTCTCCTTATCAACTCGGACTACTCTGCCAGGGATTCCTAAGCACAAAAAAACCACCTATTAATTATTTATCAATAAAAACCAAAACGAGTATAAAAAATAATTTTTTTTATGAGTAACAAAACCACAAGAAGTATCAGCAGTTACCTTGTGGCTGCGCCTCTGTGCTTCCTTCAAGCGTAGTGTTACACTCCTCTGGTGGCTCATCAAAAGCCTTGCATAACGCTTGTTTATAAGCTTCAGGAGTCCTCGGACCACTATACAACTCTCCGTCAATGAACACCGTAGGGCTTCCTCTGACTTTAAGCTTATCCCCTAACTGCTTATCAGCAGTCATAAGCTCAACTGCTTCTTCTTCTTCACACTGCTTTATTCTATCCGTGTCAAGCCCAAGACTCTCTGCTACAGGCTCCCAGCAACTATCAGCATTACCTGAATTACACTCCGTGTTCATTGCAAGAGCGAACTTGAACCAGTTAGCAATACCATCATACTTAAGCACACAAGCCTCTCTTATGTCTTGGTGCAGCTCCTGAATACCATGCATTGAGCAGAGCTTGTCATCATTAATACAATAATTAGGACCGCCCCCTCTATAATTACTATAAATAACGTAGTGAGGCTTAAACTCAGCTTTGTCCTTTAATAACTGGTAAACAGGTTCTATGGCTTGCTCTGCCTGGTTACCGAACGGGCAGTAGCTCATCACAAAGAAGTCAATCTGGGGCTTGTTATCACCAAGCGTAACACCGATAGCGTCGTAATAAGCAATTCTTGCTTCTTCATTAACAAAATAAGTGGCTCCAGTCACCGCGTCTCTTAACTTGTACTTATCACCTGTTTTCTCAAAAGCGGTTCTTAAATCAGGGTTCTCCTTCCACGACTTGGTCTCCTCAAGACTCTTGTCAAAGATATAAGCAGGCACCACTTGTATGTTATACTCCTCTATAAGTTGTTTTCCTTCTTCACTACTAGCATCAACAGGTCTTGGTTTTGCTCCTAGGAATAATTGCTGGGTTACCTCCACAATCCTAGTTGTATCACAAGCAGCACCCTTACAATCCGCAGAAGTAAGAATAATGTACTCCACGCTCACAGGCTCCTTGTACGTACAATAAGCATCTGGCTGCCCAGCATTATTACAAACACCTATCATGCCTTTCTCTGCAGTGCAATCAGCGTCTGTGACGCATTCAGGGATTTCCTTGCATGCTTCGTGCTCAACGTGCTGGCACACAGCTCTTTGAAAGGATAATGAATCCCGCCTCCCTTTATAAAGAGCATCATTAAAATACATGGTGGGGCTTGCTGTTGCTCCCATAGCCTGTGTTCTTTGCATGGATTCCCTTAGTAACATCTTACCCTCGTCTCCTTCTAAGCAACTTCTTAGTTTCTCAACATCCATGTTATTCTCCTTAGCACAACCCACCCAGTTAGTATCAACATTAGCCCGGTCCTTGTTCTGGCAAACAATGAATTTCATGTACACGTAGTTCTCAGGGTAATACTTCTTTGCGCACAGCTGTACGATATCCCCTTTAACCTCTTTTTCGCCATGCAAACTCTGGAACTGCCCTGGGCTTGGCTCAGTCACAATATAATCCAGGTTAAAATCTATGACATCACCCATTTGTTCAAGCACAGGGTAAAAAGCATCCTCCACCTGGGTTCCGTACGGGCATTGACTCATAACATAGAACTCTACTTTTACCTTATTATCACTAACAACCTGATTAGTAGCAAGAGATGTGTTTCTTAATAAGAGAATAATCACAAGAGTGATGATTATGACAAGAAAAACAGCAGAAAGCACTGGATAAAAAGTCCCTGGAAGTTTTTTTTCCTTTTCCTTAATCTTTTTTTCAATGCTCGGCTTGGAGCTTTTTGTTTTTTCTCTTGTTCTATGCTCATCAAACCCAGCTTCTCTTTTATACCTTGATTTCTTTGAAGTTTTCAAGAATAACACCTCCACCAGCACTAGTTTAAAAGAAGTTAAAAGCTTGTATTTAAAAAGTTTATCTAATATTCCCTTTATTCCTTTTGTTCTTTCTCATTTATTCCTTAAAGTCCTAGAATGGTTTCTTAGCCGCACCCCTTAGCTGCTTCTAAGAGAGGCATTCTCCTTTTTTTATTCTCTTCCGGGATAGCAAGGCATGAAGAAGTATCATAACAAGGAATATTATTAGAGCCGCTCCGAACAAGATTAGGATGGGTGTTAATACTTCTTGGAAGGATATCCTGAATAACAAGGACTTCCTTAAAAGCTCTGATGCAAGCACATAAGGATTATACTTTACTATGCCTGACAAACCCGGCGCAAGGGTTTCTAAAGGGATAACAAGGTTAGATAAGAACATGAGCACTGCTCCGATGACTATCGAAGCCATGATTGCTCCTTCCTGGGTTGAGAACAAGTAGCCAATAATCATGCCTAGGATAATGAAAAAAGTGGTTGTAACAAGGATTATTAACAGAGTAGACAAGACGTTTTTAAACAAAGGTATGTGCAGGAAATAATTAGCTAGCCAGAGGATAATAAAGGTTTGTAGAATAATCACTGTGAAGCTGGTTATGAATGTTGTGATTATAAAGAGGGAATGTGTTGTAGGCGTGATAGAATTTCTGAAAAAAGCTTTTGAGTTCTTTTCAAAGAGGATAAGAGTGCTTGACAAGAGCAAAGCAACAAACATTATTACAAGAACCAGGATGAAAGGAAACATAAATACTTGTTTTGATGTTTCTGATACTACCGGCTCAATTCTTGTGTTCACAGGGCTTACAATAGTCTCTGCGCTCGTTACGCTTATCCCAGCAAGGTTGTGTTTGCTCCTCTCAAGAGCTATTCTTAACTCGGATACGCTGCTCTGTATATCCGCGAGGTTATTCTTAGCTGATTCTATTCTTTCTTGCGTCTTCTTATTCAGCTGCTTACTCATATTCAGGTCTGATTCGAGCTGTGAAATAGAAGAAGAGGTTTTTTCAATAGCATCAAGGGTCTCTTGAATCCTCAGGCGGGTCTCGTTATACAGGGTTATGGTCTTATTCTTTAATTTTTCAAAATCCTGGATTTTTTCTTCAGACCTGTTTTCGCCCCAGTGCTCATAATCCTCAACCAGGATTTCAAGGTATTCCTGCGTCTTATTTATTAATTCAAAGCCTTGTTCCTCTAGCGAAAGGATGGTCTTATTAAGCAAGATTACACTCTTATTAGTACCTGAAAGACGAACATCCCTTGTCTCAAGCTTCATCGCCTCTGTATTACTCTTAGCTTTTTGTAAGTCAAGCATCAAAAGATTTATCTTGGGATTCAGCTCGCTTAATAATATTAAATCAGCATTTATATCATCAATCGTATTATTTATTTTAGAGAGAAGAAGTTGTGTTAAGGAGTAACTCAACTCTTTTGATTCAATTTCAAGGGTTTCTGATACCGAATTAATAATTTTATAGACAAGATTCATCCTAGAGTAATCCACCAAGAACCTGAGCTCATTAGTTTTCTCGTTGCTTATCTGAAAATTTTTTGGAAAGATTATGCATGTATGAATTATTCCTTGTTCTATCTTATGAACACAGGTCTGTTCATCCTTAAACTCTTGAACATAATACTTGCTCTGCTTAAGCCCGTCTATAAAGGCGTTTGTAAGATTATTGTAGTCAGGAGCGTAATAACCCACACTTAACTCATAAGATGTTTTACCGCTAAAAGCCAATCCAACCAGTAAGATGATTAGAAGAGGCCCTATTAGTACTATAAAAGCAGAGGCTTTGGATCTGATTAAAAGCTTAAAATTCTTCTTTATAATACTTACACTGCGTCCTACTCTCATCTTCCCTCTTTGCTTCTTAACTCATAATACTTACATACTCGTTACGACGTACGCACATATTTTTTTTGTTCTTCTAACGTGTTATTCTGAGGAATAACTCATCCAAGCCAGGTCTTGAAACCCGGATATCAATGAGTTCTTCTTTCAAAGTTTCAAGGGTGTGAATTAATTTATGCAGAACCATGTGTGGCTGATCAGAATAAATGATAAGTTCAGAACCTTTTATCTTAATATCAAAAACTCGGCTTCCTGGTTGTTTTAAGGCATTCGCAATATTAGCGTACGCGCCAGGGTAAGTCTGGATTCTTATTTCCTGGGAATCCGCGTACTTTGTCTTTAGTCGTGCAGGGGTGGCAACATCAATAATCTTGCCATCCTTAATAATAGCTATTCTAGAGCAAAAAGCTTCAACCTCAGACAGATGGTGGCTTGCAAGGATAATTGTTGTTCCCTTCTTATTAATCTTCTGAACAAGGCTCCAGATGTGGGCTCTTAGTAAAGGATCAAGGTCTGATGTGGGCTCATCAAGAACGAGTATTTCTGGATCATGAATTAACGCACAAGCAATATCAAGCCGTCTCCCCATTCCTCCGGATAAGTCTCCGGCAAGGACATCCTCTGCTTTTTTTAAATCCATTAAGGTAAGCAAGATGTCTGTGTTTGACTCAAGGGCTTTTCTTGGAAGATCATATAAAGAGCCGAAATACATAAGGTTCTCTTTCACGGTTAGCTTCTTGTAAAAAGAAGGGTCCTGACTTCCAAAACCGAACAGAGTCCGAGCAAGTCGGGGTTGCTTATAAACAGAAGCGTATAAAGGCTTGTTTTTTCCTTGTTTCCGCTTGACAAAATAATCATACCTGAACTTAACATCTCCTTCCTCGGGAGCAAGATAACCAATCAGCGTTCTTAACAGAGTCGTCTTACCACTTCCACTAGCACCAACCAAACCAAAGATTTCTCCTTCATAAATATCAAGAGAGACTCTCTTAAGCACAGTAAGGTTACCAAACCGTTTAGTAAGGTGCTGAACCCGTAGAATGGGTGGTCGTTGCATAATAAAAAAAGAACCTTTTGAGGTATATAAACTTTGCCATAAAAACAGGGAATAAGAAATAATGAAAAACATAACACGAGGAGAAAATATTTATAAAAACAAAGAGAATTCTTAGAAGAACATGAAAATTATTGTTTCAACAAATAAGAAACAAGACTTGATTGATATCACAGAAAGGGTTAATGATCTTGTTAGGAAGAGTGGTGTAGAGGAAGGAGTGTGTGTTGTTTTTGTAAGGCACGCAACAGCAGCACTAATCATTAATGAGAACTACGACCCCAATATATGCATTGACTTCCTTAATGCGCTTAATAAAGCGTTTCCTGAGCATGCCGGTTATCTCCATGACAAAGTGGATAATAATGCTGCTGCTCATATAAAAGCAGCAATCCTAGGACCTGGTGAAACAATAATTATAGAGAAGGGAAAGTTAAAACTCGGTACATGGCAGGCCTTGATGCTAGTAGAACTTGACGGCCCGCGAAGCAACAGGGAAGTAGAAGTTAGAATTATTAAAACATGTTAAGACATAGAAAAGAGAGGCGTACAAGTCAAGAAGCAAGACTAAAAGATTTAAGATCACGAATCAAGATGATTCAAAGTAAAGCTTTTTTATTAGTAAAAAGTTAAAGAAAAGTTTTTTACTTAGCACACATATCCAGGATTATTTCTACATTCTCAAAAGAATTTAATGGGAGAATTTCAAATCCCTGTTCCTTACTTGTTACTCTTGAATCACAACCAAGGTTAACAAAACGTATAGGAGTCCTCTCAATTGAGAGATTAAAACTCACACCCCAATCAATCAAGGTTTGGTTAAGAATATTAAAAATGGTCTTATTAACTACTTCGCAGCTTCCACGATAATCCTGGCAACTGATTGAAGGAAAAGTGTTTGCGCAGTCTACGATTAAGTCTGCTAAGGAAAGATTATAGCAGTCTTTAACACTGGTGTGAAGTATACTCACCAAAAAATTAGTGGCTAATTGTTTATTCATATACCTCTTAGGAAGGTTTTGAGGCGGATTACTCATTTTATAAATAGTGTATATCATGAGTGCAGTTATTACTATTATAACTATGATTACCAGACCAATCATTTCTAGCTGAGCCTTTTTGTCAATATGCTTCTTAATCATTATGCTTGTCTTCCTCCTTTTTCCGATAATCCTTCTTCCCGTATAAAACCATTAAAAACCCAAAAAAGGTTTTTTATTCCATTTTATTTTTTATTTGGTTTTTACTCATACACAAACACATCCATTATTCCAAAAGCATACGTGCGGGTTATAGGATTATAAAGACTCACAGGAATTGATACTATATCTGTTGTCTTAGTTGCGCCGGGATGCTCGTATAATACCCAGTAATCCCTGCCAGGAGTGTGAGTATTATACGGATAAACCTCTGTGATTACAATCCTGGATTTTTTGAGTAAGTCAAAGTAATAGTTTTGAGCATAAGTGCTCTGATTCCTACTCTCAGCCAGAAAATCCTCAAACACCATGAGCTTAGTAATATCTATACATAAGAAGTCTGTGGCGCCTAGGACGGAGCATTCTAGTTCAGGCCAAGAACTAAGCCTTTGAGCCAGTTCTATAATTCGCATATTCCTGAGGTTCTTCTTCTGCTCTAAAAGGTGGTGTTCGTGGAATTTTGAGTAAGCTACGAAGCCAAGCAGGATTATGATGAGAATAAAGAAAACTACGAAAATGGTTTCTGTCATTTGTAGCTGAGCTTTCCTATTACTCATTTTTTCTTCCATGCTACTTCATCTTGCTTCTTTTTTTATTTTTGTGTGAACCAAGAGGTCTGGGTGTAAAAAAAATATGAGGTCAGTATATTAATGGGCAGCTCTGTGCTTTTATCTTTGTTAAGATATAATTATTCAAAGACTTCAGCTTAGTAATAGCTATTAAGAGATTCCTAAGAGGAGTAAGAGCAGTGGTGTGCTGAGCCTCTTCTGAGTACCTCGAGATGTCCTTAAGATAGGCTTGAGCACTATCACCCGGGGCGGTGTAAAGAGAGCTGCAAGAACTATGAGTGTGAGCACTGTAATAAGCCATTCTTCTCTCGTGTAGCTTGCTAAGAAGAGCTAGTCTTTGTAAAACTTTTCTAAGAGTGCAATCATAAATAATCTTATCATGACTAATAACCGCTCCGAGCAATAGTTCTAAACCCAGGAAAGGAGCGCTTCCATTATAAACAAAGCCCTGTTTAGAAGCATACTTGAAAAAGCTTATGTTCCCATAATAGTAAGGATTAGTAGTATTAATCACAACAGCATAAACCTTTTCGGAGTTCTGGCCAGAATCAAAATTAGTGAGTCTATTGTTAAGACCAGACTTGTTACGTATATCAAGCACAAACACCACTCGCTCATAATTATTATCCGGGTAAGCAGAGATGTCTTGCGGATTATGAACCGCTCTGACTGTTGTATTGCCAGGCATAGCATTATAAATCTGAGCAATCACACTTGAGTTAATCACAAACACATATTCTATGTCTTTATTAGTTATATAAACAAGAGGTATTACTTTGAAAGGCGCCTTGAACACAAGGGTTTGTATTACGAGTTCTTTTCCCATAAGCTCTGTAGGTGAAAAAACCGCATTATAATCATACCTAGTACTCCTAAGCGCTTCACCGACGTAATACTCTGATATTTCATCACAGTAAAACCGTATTCTTTTATCAACAAAATCAACGGTTTTCAGAGTGTTCTTTGCTGCTAAACTAACTCTGAGCAAGTTCTCAAGCTCCTGAGCTGCTTGCTGATCTGTTTTTTGTTCTTCTTGG
>DRSY01000166.1 GCA_011372335.1 Candidatus Woesearchaeota archaeon
CAAGTATTGATAAAACCCAAGTTTAAAGATAATAAAGAGGTTTTGAGAATTAAAAAAAGTTTTTTTTGAGGAGAAGTGCAGAAGAAGAAAAGCGTGGGGGTTTTAGAGAATGGAGCCGCCGGTTTCAAAAAAAGTGGATAGGATCGAGTTCGGCTTGATGAGTCCTAAGTTTATTAAGGAAATGGCCTCAGCTAAGATTGTGACTCCTGAGTTGTATGACAAGGAAGGCTACCCTGTTGATGGTGGCTTAATGGATGTGCGTTTAGGAGTAATTGATCCTGGGCTTAAATGCAAGACGTGTGGGTGTAAGCTAAAGGAATGCCCTGGACACTTTGGTTATATAGAGCTCGCAAGGCCTGTTATTCATATCAAGTTCGTTAATATAATTCTTGACTTATTAAGGTGTACGTGCAGGAGTTGTGGTGACATCCTGATTCCTAATGATAAGATTAATAAGTTCAGGGATGAGCTTGAGAAGATAGGAGAGGAGTTCGGTGTTGATGAGCAGAGGAAAAGAGTCAAGGAGATTATTGCCAGTCTGAAAACAATTACTAAGTGTCCTCATTGCAAGGAGAAACAGAGGAAGATTAAGCTTGAGAAACCAACTACTTTCCTTGAAGATGAGAAGAGGTTAAGCCCAATAGAGGTGAGAAGTAGGCTTGAGAGGATAAAAAGAGAGCACTTACCCTTATTCGGTATTAACCCTGCGCGTGCGCAACCAGAGTGGATGGTTCTAACAGTGCTGCCAATACCGCCTGTGACTATGAGGCCTAGTATTACTCTTGAGACAGGTGAGAGAAGTGAAGACGACCTGACTCATAAACTAGGAGACATTGTGAGGATTAACCAGAGGTTGTTTGAGAATATTAATGCTGGAGCACCAGAAATAATTATAGAGGACTTATGGGACTTATTACAGTATCATGTAACCACTTTCTTTGATAACTCTGTTGCTCAGCTACCTCCTGCGAGGCATAGGAGTGGGCAGCCATTAAAAACCCTTACTGCTAGGATTAAAAGCAAGGAAGGCAGAATCCGCCATAACCTTGCTGGTAAGAGAACTAATTTCAGTGCTAGGACTGTGATTAGTCCTGATCCCATGCTTAATATTAATGAGGTTGGTGTGCCTTTGGTAATGGCTATGAAGCTCACAATTCCTGAGCGCGTAACAGAGTGGAATATTGAGTACTTAAAAGAGTTTGTTAAGCGCGGACCAAAAGAGTATCCAGGAGCTAATTATATTATTCGGCCTGATGGTAGGAGGAAGAAGATAACTGATGAGACCAAAGAGCAGTTATTAGAAGAACTCCAACCAGGATTTATTGTGGAGAGGCACTTAATGGACGGGGATATTAGTACTTTTAATAGGCAGCCTAGTCTGCATAGGATGAGTATGATGTGTCACAGGGTGAAGGTGCTGCCGGGTCTTACACTCCGATTAAACCCCGCGGTTTGTGCTCCTTATAATGCTGATTTTGATGGTGATGAGATGAACCTGCATATCCCTCAGACAGAAGAAGCACGGGCTGAGGCAGAGATCCTAATGGAGGTTCAAACCCAGCTTATAAGTCCCAGGTACGGGCTTAGTATTATTGGTTGTAACCAGGATGCTATTACAGGGAACTACATTCTCACCAAGTATCTAACCCTTACCAGGGAGGAAGCTATTGATTTGCTTGTTGCAATAGGGGTTGATGACTTTTCAAAGCTTCCGAATAAGCAGGTTGTGAGTGGCAAGGAAGTGTTCTCAGTATTATTACCTGATGATTTTAATTTCCGAGGCTTTGCAAGGCATTATAGGGAGGGAACAACAGACCCTGATGCTATTGTTGAGATACGGAACGGGAAGCTTATAACTGGAATACTGGATAAGAATAATCTCGGTGAGGGTTCTGGTCTTCTCCTAAGAAACCTACATAAGCAGTATGGTGCTAAGCGAATGGTTGATATGCTTGGAAAGATATACAGGCTGGGTATAGAGGTGTTGTTAAGGTATGGGTTAACTATGAGCCTCTCAGATCTTGATTTAAAACCAGATGTGACAGAGGAGATTAAGAGGCTTCTTGAAGAAGCAGACGCTGATGTTAAGAAGATGATTAAGGAGTATCATGATGGCACGCTTGAGTTACTGCCAGGAAGGGATCTTAGGGAGACCTTAGAGCTTAGAATCCTGGAGAGGCTTAATAAAGCTAGGAATGAGACAGGAGAGATTGTTGCTAAGAATGCTGATGAACACTCCAACACGCTTATGATGATACTATCCGGTGCAAGAGGGAACTTGCTTAACCTTGCTCAGATGTCTGCGTGTGTAGGCCAGCAGGCTTTACGAGGAGGGAGGATTAGTAAGGGTTTCACTGATAGGACTTTGTCTTGTTTTAAGAAAGGAGATTTAGGAGCGGCTTCCAGGGGTTTCATAAGGCATGGTTTTAAGGATGGGCTTGAGCCTTTTGAACTCTTTTTCATGGCAATGACAGGCCGGGATAGTTTAATGGATACTGCTCTTAGAACACCGAAATCAGGTTATCTTTATAGGAGACTGGCTAATGCTATGCAGGACTTCAAGGTTGAATACGACTTTACTGTGCGGGATGCTGGTAAGAGGATTGTTCAGTTTGCTTACGGAGAGGACGGTGTTGATGTTAGTAAGAGCGAGGGCGGCAGTATTAATATCAGGCATATAATTAGGACTACGTGATGATAATGGATAATTTAGGTTGATAATTTAGGTGCGTAAGAAGAAAAGCGTAGGAAGGAAAAATAAGATGAAACGAGAACTAAAAGAATATGAGGGCAAGCTACCGCCTAAACTCTTAGAAGAATTAGAGAAGGAGTTGCCTCCGAATGCGAGCAGCGCTAGGATTAAGAAGATAGCTCAGAGAGTGTACGAGGAGTATAGGAGCTCCTTAGCAGAGCCAGGGGAGTGCGTTGGGTTGGTCACAGCTGAGTCTATTGGGGAGCCAGGCACCCAGATGACGTTGAACACATTTCACTTCGCAGGGGTTAGTGAGATGAATGTTACAACAGGCCTGCCAAGACTAATAGAGATTCTTGATGCTAGAAAGGATATCAGCACTGAGATGATGGAGATATACTTGAAAAAGCCTTACTCACAAGGTAAGGATATAAGGCAACTAGCAGAGAGTATTAAGGATGCTCGGTTCAAGGAATATATTAAGGAGATAACTATTAATGTGGCTGAGACGACTATGAGGATAATGATTGATGAGAAGAAGCTTAAGGATAGGAGGCTAACTCATGCAAGAATCACAGCAATCCTTAAGAAGAGCAAGGAGCTTAAAGGATTTGATATTAAGCTTGAGAAGAATAATATTATTAGGATTAAGGCTTCTGGTGATGAAGCCCTGAACATGATTTATAGGCTTAAAGAAAGAATAAAAGATGTTTATATTAATGGCATTAAGGGTGTAACACAGGCGTTGCCTGTGAAGCGAGAGGAGGAGTACGTGATAGTCACTGCGGGGAGTAATATAAAGGATGTGTTAAAGCTTCCTTTTGTTGATCCTTATCGGACTACTACTAATAATATTGCTGAGATTGAGAAATTCTTTGGTATAGAAGCAGCACGAGAGGTTATTGTAAGAGAGATAATAAAGGTGTTGAAGGCTCAGGGGATAAACATTGATATAAGGCACATCTTATTAGTGGCTGATGCAATGACTATGTCCGGCAGAGTGCTTGGTGTGAGTAGGTACGGTATTGTTAAGGAGAAGCCGAGCGTGCTTGCCAGAGCCTCCTTTGAGACTCCTATTAGGCATATTATTAATGCGAGTATGGTAGGAGAGGTGGATGAGCTTAACTCAGTGATTGAGAATGTGATGATTAACCAGCCGGTACCTGTTGGTACTGGTCTGCCTGGCTTGGTTACAAAGATAAGGGATGATAAGAAGAAAAAGAAGTGAAATAAGAGAATCTTTGAATAAAAAAAGGATGGTTAAAATAAAACTTTTAAATAAATTAAATAAAAAATTTTTAAATAAAGGATTTAGATGAGGGGTAAGCAAAGATGAGCGTAGCAGAGATAAAAAAGTATTTGGGAACCAAGAATCTGGTGATAGGAGCAGATAGGACTCTGAAAGCGCTTAGGAGTAATGAGTTAGTAAAAGTTTTCTTTGCAAGCAATGCTCCTGAAGCATTGGTAAGGGATGTTGAGTATTACGCTTCTATTAGTAACATAAGTGTTGAGAAACTAAGCATCCCTAATGACGAGCTAGGAACTATTTGTAAAAAGCCTTTCTCTATTACTTGTATTGGTATGAGAAGAATTGTTGAGAAGAAGAAATATTAATATAAAATAAAAAAATGTGTTTAGAGGAGGATACAAAAATTGTTTCTGATTCTGGGATGATGAGAGGATGGGTCAAAAAATAACTTTTAATACAGAAATGCTGAAATTCATGAATTTATTTGAGACCTTGACTCATGCAAAGCTTAAGGACTGCTTTTTTGACAGGGAGAAACTCGTCTTCCTAGTCGAGCCAGGGGAGATGGGAAAGGCTCTTGGCAGGAACAAAGCTAACATTATGAAGCTTGAGAAGATGCTTAAGAGGAAGATAAAAATTGTTGAGTTCAGTCCTAACAGGTTACAATTCATAACTAATTACCTGGCTCCTCTGAGGATAATAGATATAAAAGAGGAAGGAGACCTTGTTATAATCACAGGACCGGATACAAAAACAAAGGGGTTAATAATAGGGATAAAAGCCCAGAACCTTAGGAATCTTGAGAAGATTGTTAGTAAATACTTTAAGATAGAGGAGATAAGGGTTGTATGATATTATCTTAGTTTTACCCCGCATTTTTCAAAACATTTAAAAAACCTTTCATAATTCATTGGATGAGTAAAATGGCTAAGAAGAGTAAAGGTTTGAATGCTGCTAAGAAGTTGAAGAAGAGAAGTAAAAAAGCCAGATGGCATGATAAGTGGTTTGTTAAGAAAGCTAAGAGGCTGAAAGAGAAGTCAGATCCTCTTGGAGGAGCAAGCCAAGCTTCAGGTATCGTACTTGAGAAGGTCCAGTTAGAGGCTAAACAGCCTAATTCTGCTATGAGGAAATGTGTGAGGGTGCAGTTGGTTAAGAATGGCAAGCAAGTAACTGCTTTCTGCCCTGGTGATGGTGCTACTAAGCTGATAGATGAGCATGATGAGGTGGTTATTGAGTGTATTGGGGGTAATATGGGTCGTTCAAAAGGAGATATTCCTGGTGTGCGGTGGCAGGTTATTAAGGTTAATGATCAGAGTTTAGACGCTCTTCTTAAAGGTAAGCTTGAGAAAGCAAGAAAATAATAAGAGAAATTTTTTTTATAAACCTTTTTTTTGAGTTCATCTCAGCTTCTTAATCTTAGCAATAAAAAACCCTCCTGTATTATTGTCCTGAGGCCAGATTCTAAGACAGTGCTTAATACTCGGATTATACACATGACCTTCAAACTCTGGAATCACAGCACTCCTCTTAATATCCAAGTTTATCTTCTCAACTCTTGCACCAGGATATTTGTCAAGCAGCCAGCTAACAACCCCTTCGTTCTCCTCAGGCTCCATTGTACAGGTTGAATAAACCATAACCCCACCACGCTTTAACACTTCAAAACCACTAGCAACTAATTGTTTCTGCTGAGCAGCCAGCCTCCTGACCATGTTAGGACTCCATATCCGCAATGTTTTTAATGAGCGACGTATCGTGCCTGTGCCAGAGCAAGGAGCATCTACCAACACCTTATCGAACAGCAGAGTAGTCTTTTTAAATCTCTGCCCAGGCATCTGAGTAATAATAGCATTACTCACCCCCATCCTCTGCAGATTAATACCCAAAGCTTTTAACCTATCTCCTTGAACATCATTAGCAACCAGTAATCCTTTGTTCTGCATAAGAGCAGCTATCTGACTTGCTTTGCTACCAGGAGCAGCACACACATCCAGTACTTTGTCACCCGGTCTTGGGCTTAGCACTATAGGAGGTATCATACTTACTGCTTCTTGCACATATATATATCCTAGCTGGTGTTCTAATACGTTACCAATGTCGTATCTCTTATCATCTTGCTCTGCTTTGTAATCAATCCAGAACCCTTCCTTGCACCAAGGGATTTGTTTTAACACCCAATTCTTTTCCAGTCTCTTCTTTAGTTCTTTAATAGAAATCTTTAAGGTATTCACACGGATACTCTTTCTAATGTATGATTTTGAGTACTTAATGAACTCCTCATACCTATCTTTGAGTAAGCTCAGATACCTCTCCTTAAATTTCTCTTTTACAATGAAGTCCTTATTACCAGGTATTTCCTCCAGCATATAAGGTGAGGATGAAGAATTGCTTTAATAATTTTTGTTATATTCACCTTTATTCTTAATTAAGAAACCTCTTTGCTAGGCTTTCCTATCATGTTCTCTTATTGATCGTAAGTCTTCAATTGTGAAGAGGTAGATGCTGTTCTTATGAGTTCCTCTGAGCTTTACACCTATCTCTTTAGACAAGGCTATTTTATCAATCCTATTCACAGGAATACCTGTGAGTCTACTAATCTCCCTGGAGGTGAATATAATTCTCCCCTTTATTCCCTTAAAATCAAGGTATTTGAAGAAGGATTCTTTGTAGATATAATTCCATGTTCTCCCTCTTGTGTTTACCACTTCTAAAGCTATTGAATCCTCTTCTGCTAGATTTCTTATTATATGAAAATCCCTTATTTTAAGTCTTGCTAGTACTTCGCTTGGCAAGAAAAGATTCTCTGGGTTTAACCCGAACCTATCAAAAAAGGGCGTTCTGTAATAATCAGCATAGAACTTAATGGCATTAAGAGCTCTTCCCATCCTTTCTTTACCCATATACCTACACGCGGATACTAGCTCATCAATTGTAAGTCCTTCTTTCTCAAGAATAAAAAGATTCTTTACTAGTTTACCAAGGTCATTATCCTTACAAACACGCAGATTGTCTTTTAAATCATTAAGATCCCCTTCATTAATCATTTTATAACCATTACTCCTTAACCCATACTTATCCACGTATCTCCTGGCTGTCTTTGTACTTACTCCTAATATCTGGGCAGCCACCTCAATATCTACAAACTTCTTATACTTCATATCTAATAATTCCATTTTTTTATTAAGTGGTAGTTGATATTTATTTATAAATCAAATTATTATAAGCCGTATTATAAGCGTTTAACCATGTAAGGTCCTTGCTTCCTATACCCAAGCCTCCTATAATACTCTCTGACACCAACACCGGAGATAACAACCATCTTATTCTTACCATGCCTTCTTGCAATTCCCTCAGCTTCTCTTAATAACCTCCTCCCGAACCCCCTATGCTGAACCTTTCCCTCACCTCTAATCCTAGCAGCACTCCCATAAACATGAAGTTCTCGTATGAGAGCAGAGTGTTTTGTGATTTCCTTTCTCAAAGTTTGTGATGGGAATCTCAGCCTGCAAAAACCTATAAGATTATTCTTATTAACAAGGCTGATAAAATACTCTGTTCCTCTAGAAGCTTGGTAAGTCATTATTTTTAACTTAACCCTGCCTTTAACCTCTTTATCCTTTATCTCCCTGCACCGGATACACTTACACTTACTCCCTTCCTTCCTCATCATCTCACTAATAAGCTGCCTTAGATTAGTCCTATTCACACCAGCCACTGTCATCCTAGTAGGGATGTCTCTTTGAACCCTCATAATCCTAACATACTCAGGCACGCCCCTCTTGAACTCCATGATTAACCTTGCAGCTCTACTCGTGGTTAAAGGCTTGTATTCGCCCTTCCTCCACGCCTCATACAGCTTGGTTCCTTTTAACACCATGCACGGATAAAGCTTTAACATGTCAGGTCTGAAATCAGGATTCCTGAACAACTCTCTTAACCCTTCTAAGTCCTCCTTATAAGTAATTCCTGGTAATCCTAGCATTATATGATAATTAATCTTAAACCCAAGGTCCTTTAGCACCCGGGTTGCAATAATAGAGTCCTTAACACTATGCCCGCGTCTAATATTCTTAAGTGCCTTGTCATAAACACTCTGAACACCAAGCTCCACCCTTGTACAACCCAGTCTTAGCATCTGATTAGCATGTGCTAGTCCTGCATAGTCAGGTCTGGTCTCAATAGTCATCCCTACACATCTTATGTTGGATTTCTCATTAAGCCTTTGCTCTGCATTAAGTCGTTGCTCTGCTCTAAGACTACGCGTATTATGTTTCTTTAATACAAGCACTTTTCTCTGAATGCTTCTTGTCCGCCTAATACTACCCACTCTTCCTGGAAGCTCAAAGAACTCTTTGAACTTAATAATATCAAGGTCTCCCTTCCTGTAAAACAACCTTGAGAAGTCATTCATAGCTTTAAAAGCATAATACACGAATTCCTCCTGGTACTCCTCTGGAAAACTAGGAAAAGTACCTCCCATTATGATAAGTTCAACCTTCTCAGGGTTTTGTCCGAGCACAACGTACTGTTCCAGCCTGTTAAATATTTGTAAGTAAGAGTCATACTTGTTCCTTATAGCTCTCATAGTAGCAGGCTCTTTACCAGTATAACTCTGAGGAACCGTGCCAAAAAAACTCTTTGGACCTCCAGGGCAAGGCGTGCACCTCCCATGAGGACACCGCAGAGGCTTAGTCATAACTGCTACTACTGCGACACCGCTAATCGTTCTTGTTGGCTTGGTATAAAGGTACTTTCTTAAGAAACCAACCTCATCTTTATCAGCATGCATTAATATCTCAATATCAGTTGGTATCCTCATTAGTTTATGCTTAGCGCAAAGCCTAACCTTCTCTTTTGAAAGCTTAGTCTTTGAAGGCGTGTTCTTCTTCACATACCCAATTATTTCCTTGAAAAAAACGTTTTCTCGCATTTGCCTTCCCTTAAAAATAAGAATTTCCCAAACATTTAAAAACATACTCTTTTAAGTAGTTATACACAATGCTCGTCTTAATCCTCTTACTCCTCATAGGACTCATCCTCCTATGGGTCGGCTCTGACTTCGTTATTGAGAGTGCTAAGAGTCTTGCTCATAAGCTCGGATTATCCCATGTGTTCATTGGCTTAACAATTGTAAGTATTGGGACTTCATTACCAGAAATATTCACTAATGTTTATTCAAGCATTTCTAATCTTAAAGGCATGCCTGCTAGTGGCATAGCAGTAGGTATTAATATTGGTTCTTCTATTGGTCAGCTCACCCTCATAGTCGGACTTGTTGCTTTGGCATCCACTCTGCGCACAACTCAGAAATCCTTGGAGCGACAAGGAACTTTTATTTTGTTCTCAATCTTACTGCTTCTCATCATGGGCATGAACGGCTTTATCTCAAGAACTGAAGGAATAATCCTAATCCTTGCTTTTATTACTTACATATTTATTCTGAGCAGAGAGGAGAGAGGAAGGAAGAAGAAGAGGGATGAGCATAAGAGGTTTTTACTAGAAGAGCCTCTTGGTGCTGTTGAGTTCAGAACAGAAAAACTAAGAAGGCAGCCCGTTATTATAAGCCTTTTTATGCTCGGAGGTCTTGGCTTATTAATTCTTGGAAGCAAGTTAGTGGTCGAAAATGCTCTTAGAATAACTGAGGTTCTTAACCTGACTCAGACCTTTACAGGTGTTATTATTATCAGTGTGGGTGGCTTCTTGCCTGAGCTATCAACAGCACTTAAAGGTATTATACGAAAAGCTCATGGCATATCCTTAGGAACCCTTATTGGTTCTAACATTACTAATCCCCTCTTCTCAATGGGTTTAGGCGCTGTTATTTCCGGGCTGCGCTTTAATAAAAGCCTGTTAGTGTTTGAGCTTCCTTTCTGGGCCTTCACAGTGCTCATAGTTGTACGCCTCTTAAAAAGGAATATGAGGATTGAGTATCATGAGAGAAGAGAAGGGATTATCCTTGTCGGGCTTTACTTCTTTTTCGTGTTAATGAAAGTAGTGTTCTTTAGACATGTATAGGTCTAACTATCTACTTTACCTTTAACATAAATAAATTATTTAAATAAATATATTTAAATAAATAAGTTTCTAAGCCTTCTGTTTTTTTATTTGACCTTTTTTTAGTTTTCTTGCAAAGACCTTTCTTAGCTCATCAAACACGATAATACTTAGACTTAGAAGAACCACACCCCCCCACTCTTTTAATGACAGGGCTGTTGTCTTGAATATTCCCTGTAGGAAGGGGACCTGGATTACCATTACTTGAAGGATGATTGATACTAGTACTGCGTAAATGACGTATTTATTAGAAAGCGGTCTTAACTTGAATATTGATTTTGTCTCATGCCTGCAGTTAAACACATTAGCTAGTTGGAAGAATACCAGCACAGTAAAAGCCATAGTTCTTGCTTTGACAGGGTCGTCAATGTTCATCATGAACATGAGCAGGGTTCCACCACCTATTATTATGCCTGTGATTAGCCAGTGCACGAATCGTTTAGAACTAATAATTCTTTGTTTGGGATTCCTAGGGGGTCTGCTCATAATACCCTTTTCCGGGGGCTCAACTCCCAGGGCTAGTGCTGGGAGCACATCTGTACCAAGGTTAATCCAGAGTATCTGTACAGCTGTGACTATGAAGTGTTTCGGTATGACTAGCATTGCTAGGAGGATTGCTATTATCTCGCCTAGGTTAGTTGAGAACATGTACCTTATGAACTTGGTAATATTAGAGTAGATGCTTCTTCCTTCTTCTATAGCATTAACAATGGTTGAGAATGAGTCATCTGTTAGTACCATCTCACTGGCTTCTTTACTAACATCAGTGCCTGTTATGCCCATTGCAACACCAATATCAGCTTTTTTAAGAGCAGGAGCATCATTAACACCATCACCTGTTACTGCTACTATTTCTCCTTGCTTCATAAGAAGGCTTACTATTCTCATCTTATGCTCAGCACTAACCCTTGCGAATATTACTTCTTCTCTCAGAGCAAAGCTTAGTGCTTGGTCATTCATCTTATCAAGCTCCACTCCTTTGATAATCCTAGTCTTCTCAGTTGCAAGCCCTACTTCTTTTGCAATTGCTCTTGCTGTTAAGCCGTGGTCACCTGTCACAACGAATATCTTTATACCTGCTTCTTTGCACTTAGTAACCGCTTCTTTCACCTCTGGTCTAGGGGGGTCTATCATTC
>DRSY01000080.1 GCA_011372335.1 Candidatus Woesearchaeota archaeon
AGGTGTTCTAAAGGGGGTTTTTTAAGGATTATTAATCCTGTTAAGCCAGCTCATAATCTTATTCTCAAGGATGTTCAGCCACATCATTATTCTTTGAAGTAATGTTGGGTTATTCAGGCTGATTGAGAATTCTTTAAGAGTCTTGTATTCTGTGCTGTGCTCATCTTCATAAGTAATTATTATTTTAAAGTCGTTGTTATCAAGGTTTAAGTCTTCTCCTCGGAGTATGACTCTAAATTGGTAATCGTGTTCCAGAAGAGGGATCTCCCAATGCTCTTCCATCAGTTCATGTTTTAAGATTATCTTAACATTCCTAGGCTTTGTATTTGATTTCTTCTTAACAAGAAATCTTATTTCTGATAATTCATCATAAGAAATGCTATGGGGAAAACTAAGATTTAGTATTTCAAGTAAGGGTTTATCTTGGACTTCTATTACTGAGTAATAAGATTTCTCTACAAGCTCATTCTTTACTCTGAAGACAAAGGTCTTCACTCCCAATGTGTTGAACTTCTTGGTATACTCAAATCTTGCTCTCTCTCCTGCAGGTAGCTGGCTAGTTGCGCACTCATCATTAAGGCAGACGCTGAGTTTTTTAAGATTCTTATCGCCCTTGTTATCAACTATACAAGTAATGTTAACGGAGTGGTTAAGATATGTTTTTTCCTTACTCGCAGAGCATGTAAGTAGGATGTTAGCGGAGTAACTTTTTTCTTGTGGCTGCTCAGTAATCATGAATAAACGCATGTATTGCTCTGAGTAAGCACTCCATCGCTTTGCTGCTTTGAAATTAACTTGGGCTTGTTCTCCTCTTGTAGCTGTTATTCTTAAGGGAAACGTGTATATGAATCGAGGCTCTAAATCAGGGCTTACTCTGAGCAGCCAATAAACATTTTTTTCTTGGCCAGGAGCAAGGAGGAGTGGGCGGGGGTTTTGTCCGAGTATTTCTAATTCTCTTATCTTAGCTAAGGATAGCCTTGTAGTAACATAGTATGAGTGTGGATTTCTGACTTTTAGTATTAAGAGGTTGTATGAGCCAAACCCAACCTCGTCTTCTACTACTTCCGCGCTTAATTCTATCAGAGGTTTTAGCTTGTAATCGTACCTTATAATACTAACATTGAAGTCAAGGCTGCCGGGCTTAATCTCTGTGTGCTTGCTCCGAGTAACATAGTTAATGCTGGGTTCTTTTGCATCAAGGCTTGTTCTTAGTTTTATATGAAGGGCGTCAACAAAACCAAGTTCTTTATAAGTCACGTCAAAAGGCACCCATCCTGCTCTGGGGAAGTAAACCTCTGCCCAGCCATGAGGACCCCAACCCTTATTCTGTTGGTTAATATTAGAATAAGATATTCCTGTCACAAATCTTGCTGGTATCCCGACACTTCTACACAGGGATATGAAGAGACTTGTAAGTTCATCACACACCCCTCTCTTATTTCTTAACACCCAACTAGCCTTCTGAGATGCCTCAATGGTTAGAGTAGATAAGTTGTACTTAACATTATCTTCCACCCATTCGGCAAGTTTGAAAACAGCTCTGTAGAGGTCGTCCTCGCCTTGCACGATACCTGAGGCGGTTTGTTTTATTTCATCATTAATATCAATTATTTCTTGAGATTCAAGATAGGAGGAATAAGCCGGGTCAAGGTTTTTTAGAGGGAAAATAATTTTCTTACCTACTCTTTTAAACTCGTTCTGGGTGGTGAGACTTGATTCTTGTTTGACTCTAAAGCTGGTTTGTGAAGGCTTCTTCCATTCAAATAATAAACCCGTTTCGTCACTATACGCTGCGCTTGGCTCTGTTGCAATATAATCGACTTCTTGTCTGTAATCAGTTCTGGGAAACCATGTCATCTCTGCAGAGACGTAGTCCAAATAATAATTAGGTGAAGTAGGGATAATACTGAAGTTATTAATAATAACGAGTTTTAAATTCAGAGCATGATAATCGAATAAGTCATCAATGGATTCAGCACGGAGCTCTCTAGTCGATGAAGCGAGTGTGATAAGCAGGGTGATGACTAGAATGACCGAATACAGGGGAGGCATATGTTTTTTTGACATGATCATCTACTGAGTCTGGTGAGTCTTCTTGGTTTTAATATTTTCTCATAATAAGATTTTATAAGTTTATAATATCTATAATAATGAAAATACCAAAAATTTTTAAAAACCTTTAGTATACATTTACGTATTCATTCCGTATTCATTCGCACAGTCCTCTTAGAAGAGGGTGTTCGGTATGCTGGTGTTGTATTCAGGCATTCATTACGCCCGGGTCGCATAGTGGTATTGCACGGGACTGCTAATCCCGGCCCTTCGGGGCTCCTGGGTTCGAATCCCAGCCCGGGCGTTTCAAATATTTTTCAATTATTTTTTAACAGTTTTTCAATAAAATTTATATAATACTTAGGATGCGAGTAGTTGGTTTAGCCAGAAAACAAGGTTAGGAAGGCATTCCTGCTCTTATAGCGGGGTGGGGCAGCCAGGAGTGCCCGTCGGGCTCATAACTTTTGTTGTGAAACCCGGAGGTCGGTGGTTCAAATCCACCCCCCGCTATTAACAGAACTTTCGTATGAGTCTTCTTAACTCATAAGTAACTCTCTTGTTACCATCCAAGCTTACTCTTCTTAGTCTGCTTTGATAGGTGTGATTAGTTGTATTCGTAGATATTTTATATCATTATATAGTTAGCTTTAAATAGTTGATATTTAATTTCTGAATTCTTATGCTGGATAAGAATACTGCTCTGTTCGAGAACCTTCTCTCAAGGATTGATAAGAAGCTCCCATTCCTAGGTATGAATCCCCTGAATCCTGTTTCTGAGAAGAAAAAGTTCTTTAAGCATCCGGACTATAATCCTGTGTTCAGATATGCGAAGCGTTCATCAGGGATTGATAGGTTGTTCAAAAAAATAGATGCTGTAGAATTAAAAGATAATATTATCAATACTTTATTATTACAAAAGCTTGAAAAGTTCAAGAAGACGAATGCGATGTTACAGAGTATTGGTGGTGAGGAGTTCACCTTCTTTTCAAAAGAAATATTTGGATTACCGGATAAGGGTCTTGTGAATAAAGCTTATACTATCCTTAAAAAAGATGCTGTTAAAGAAGATGATGGTGTGGATTCGAGACATGTTATGAATGTTATGAAGAAGGTGCTTGGAGAATTCAATCTTAAGACATGGAGTGTGACTATGAAAAAGATGCCTGCAAGTGCGGCTGTACTTGTATCTAAGAAGAAGGTTTATGTTAAGAGAAACATTAGGTTTACTAAAGATTTTCTTAAAAGAGTTGTTGTTCATGAAATAGGTACACATGTTTTCAGAGCTAGTAATGGAGAGAATCAGCCTTACAGAATCTTCAGAACAGGCCTACCTAATTATCTTATGACCGAGGAAGGCATGGCTGTTAATGCAGAGGAAATAAATGGTTGCTTAAAAATGAACACTCTCAGGAGATACGCTGGGAGAGTGGTGGCTGTTCATCTAGCATTACAAACAAGTTTTAGACAAGTATTTGAGGAGTTAAGAGAATACTTTAATGAGGAGCTTGCGTGGAGGATTACTTTGAGAGTTAAGAGGGGGCTTATAGATACTTCAAAACCAGGCGCTTATACAAAAGACTACTTATACCTTCATGGTTATTACGAGGTTAATAGATTCCTGGAAGAAAGAGGTGATAAAGGCTTAACCACTCTTTATTATGGAAGGATAGGATTAGAGCATGTTCCTCTTATGAAAAAGATTGAAGGGTTAAAAAAGCCAGAGCTCACCCCGGTTTCAGAGGAGTTTAAGAGGGTGCTTGAAGAGATAGAGCGGTTGTAAGATTAACTTTATATATGTCCTGTTTATTTCTCGTATGAAGATGATAATCGGAGGTGTTGAAGAAGCTGGTCGAGGACCTGTTATTGGCCCAATGGTAATAGCCATAGCTGTTATTAATGAAGAGGATGAGTTCAAGTTAAAGGCTCTTGGTGTTAAGGATTCTAAGCTCCTCACCCCGTCTCAGAGAGAGAGGCTTTATAATGAGATAAAGGATTTGTGTGAATATGAGCTGATAAAAGTGGGTCCTGAAGAAATTGATAACGCCGTTAATAGTAAGGATACTAATCTTAACTGGTTAGAAGCGGATAAAGCGGTTATTCTTATTAATAAGCTAAGACCGGATAAAGTAATCCTTGACTGCCCAAGCACGAATCTAAGGGAGTACAAGAAGTATATACAATCAAAGCTAGAATACCAGCCAAAGCTCGTGGTTGAACACAAAGCAGATGTTAAGTATGCTATTGTAGGAGCCGCTAGTATCCTAGCAAAGGTGTGTAGGGATAAGGAGATAAAAAAACTCAAAGCAAAGTACAAAGTTGATTTTGGGAGTGGTTACCCAAGTGATCCTCTTACTGTTGAGTTTACTAAGAGGTATTATGATAAGTATCCTTTCTTCAGACAGAGTTGGGAGACTTGGCAGAAGGCTAAGAAGCTTGGCGGACAGAGAAAGTTGGAAGACTTCTAATGTTTATATAATGTTTAAAAATGGTGGTAGAAACCTTAGATTAAAAAAGAAAAAAACCATAAGTTTTTTATACTCTTATCTTATAAGGTTTATAATGAGCTGTTGCTCTATTGGAAGGCTTCACAGAGATTTTATAATTTATCTCTTAATTTCAGAGTAATAATAATTATTATGGTGCGGTGAGTGATTCAGTATGACTAAGATTAACAAGCTGGTTATGAAGGGTTTTAAGTCGTTTGCAAATAAAACAGAACTGGTTTTTGGCGATAAGTTTAACTGCATTCTAGGCCCAAATGGTGCTGGTAAGAGTAATGTTCTTGACGCTCTCTGTTTTGTTCTGGGTAAAGCCAGTGTGAAGGGTATGCGTGCTGAGAAGTCTGCTAATCTTATATACAACGGTGGTAAGAAGAAGAGTGCTGCGAAGGAAGGCGTGGTAAGTATTTATTTTGATAACACTTCAAAAATCTTTGGGGAGGAGTTCGGTGAGGAGGTCGAGATCACAAGAATTGTGAAGCAAAGCGGTCAGTCAACTTATAAGATTAATGGTAAAACAAGAACCAGGCAGCAAATCCTGGACTTGCTTGGGAAAGCAAGGATTACCCCTGAAGGTTACAATATAATCCTCCAAGGGGATATTGTCCAACTTGTAGAAATGACTCCTTTGGAAAGAAGGGGTATGATTGAGGAGGTCGCTGGGATTAGTGTCTACGAGGAGAAGAAGAACAAGGCTATCAGGGAGCTTACAAGGGTGGAGGAGAAGCTTAATGAAGCTAGTATTATTCTTGCTGAGAGAGAGACTTATCTCAAGGAGCTTAAGAAGGAGAGGAACCAAGCTATTCGCTTCAAGAACCTGAGTGATAAGATTAAGCAGAACAAGGCTACAAGACTGCACAATCGAATTAGGGCTAAGAAGAAGAAAAGGGACGAGCTGGATAAAAGGATTAAAGCTAATAACGAGAAGATTAAAGTCTTAAAAGAACAGATTGGAAAATTAAAAGAAAAGGTTAAGAAGAAAAAAGAGGAGATTGAAAGGATTAATAGGGAGGTTGAGGAACGAGGTGAAAAAGAACAAGTTGCTCTGCACAAGGAGGTTGAGAAACTAAAAGTTGATGTTGCTCTTAATAAGCAGAGAATAGAGACTGTTGATTCTGAGATAAAAAAGATTGAGGAGAGAAGAGCCGAGCTTGAGAATAATTACAAAGAATTAATAGGCAAGATTAGTGTTCTTGAGAAGACTAAGAAGGAACTTGAAGTTCAGATTAGGAGTAAGGAGAAGGACTTGGCTCTTATAGAAAGAAGAGTGGCTGAGTTCAGGAAGAAGAATAAGTTAGAGGATGCTCAGGAAATAGATAAACGTATCACTGAGATTGATAAGCAAGCAGATGAATTACAGGAAGCGGTTCATAGGATAAGAGAGGAGCAGCAGGGATTACTGAGAGAGAAGGACAAATTAGAGTTGAAGATTCAGTCAATTGATGATAAGATAGAGAGAGTCTTAGGGATTGAAAAGGAGAACAGGGCTGCGCTTGAAAAGCTAAAAGGTGTAAAAGAGGAGTTAAAGAGGAAGAATGATGAGCTTAGAAAAGCCCTTGATTATGATTCAAGCCTCGCAGTTCAACTAGGAAACGCTCGGGATAAGCTGTTAAGAAGAAAGGAGGAGGAGTCTGGTTTAAAAGCACGCTCTGTTAGCATTAGAGAGTCTTTGGGTGGAGGGATTGCTCTTAGAAGGATAATGGAGTTAAAAGCAAAGGGAACTATTAAGGGTATTCTTGGGAGTGTTTCTGAGCTTGGGCAGGTAAAAGAGGAGTTTGCTCTTGCTCTTGAAGTAGCAGCTGGACCAAGGCTTAATAGTGTGGTAGTAGAAACAGATGCCGTGGCAGCTAGATGCATAAAGTATCTTAAGGATAATCAGCTCGGCATAGTTACCTTCCTCCCGTTGAATAAGCTGAAGCCGAAACCTGTGAGGGATGAGTTAAGAAAGCTTGAAATGAAAGGTGTTCGTGGTCTGGCTATTGACTTGATTACTTTTCCTGAGAAGTACAGGAAGGTATTTGAGTATGTTCTCGGAAGCACCCTTGTTGTGGATAATATTGAAGTAGCAAGAAGAGTTGGGATTGGAAGAGAGCGTATGGTTACTCTAACAGGTGACTTAGCAGAAACAAGTGGTGCGATGCAAGGAGGATTTAGGAAGAGGAAGAAGGGTGTTGGTTTCCAAGATAAAGAGATTAGTGAAAGACTAAAAGCTCTTGAAAAAGAGATTAAGGACTTAGCAAGCGTTGTTGCTAATGTCGAGGTTAAAAAGAAGAATAATGAGGCTAGGATTGATGAGCTTAGAAAAGAAAAGGCAGAGCTGGAAGCAGAGGTTATTAAATTAGAGAAGACACTGCATCTCGACTCAGCAGACCTTGATGCTAGTAAAAAGGAGAAAGAAAAGCTGGGTTCTGAGCTTGAGGAGATTAACAAGGAGCTTGAGAGGGTGAGAAAAGAACTTGTTGATAAGAACAAGAAACTCACAGAACTTAAAAAAGAGAAGCAGACTCTGAGAGAGCGTTTAACAAAGCTGAGAAGCCCGGCGTTGCTCGCAGAACTGAACTCGTTTGAACAAAAAAAGAATGAGTTAAGAGAGGAGATAAGTAACCTTCAAATGGAGTTAAGAAATAATGATAGCGAGGTAAAGAATATTCTTGGCCCTGAAGGAGAGAATATCCAGAGGATCCTAAAACAGCAGGAAAAAGAGAAAGCTGATTTTTTAAAAGAAAAGAAAGAGTTAAGCGAGCTTATTAAGAAGGAGGAGGCAGATTTAAGGGATAAGGAGAGGAAGCAGGAGAAGTTTTATGCTCAGTTCAAAGCATTGTTTAATAAGAGGGCTAAGTTGAGTGACGAGGTGGGTGGGCTTGAGAGGAATATGGCTTTAAAGGAGAATATGATTAGGGATTATGAGCAGAGGAATAATGAGATTAACATGGAGAACGCGGGGGTTAAGGCAGAGCTTGCTGGGCTTGAGGAGGAATTCAAGCAGTATGAAGGAGTGCCTTTATTCGAGGATAAGAGTGAGGAGCAGATTGAACGTGAGATTAGACAGTTTGAGAAGATGATGTCTGACATAGGGGCGGTTAATATGAAAGCTCTTGAAATCTATGAGAAAGCACAGAGTGAATACGATGCATTACTTAAGAAGAAGGATAAACTAACAAGTGAGAGAGAGGACGTGCTTGTTATGATTAATGAGATTGATAGCAAGAAGAAAGAGTTATTTATGAGGACATACAATGTTCTGAATGAGAATTTTAAGAGAATATTTAATAGTCTCACAGCTAAAGGAGATGCTTTCTTTGAGCTTGAGGACGAGAAGGATCCTTTCACAGGGGGTATGACTATAAAGGTAAGGGTTGGTGGGAAGAAATTCATGGATATTAGGAGTCTTAGTGGGGGTGAGAAAACCCTTACTGGTTTAGCATTCATATTCGCAGTGCAGGAGTATGCTCCTGCAAGTTTTTATGTGTTGGACGAGGTTGATGCTGCTCTGGATAAGCATAACTCGGAGAAGTTGGCTAAGCTCATAAGGAGTTACTGCAAGGACGCTCAGTATATTATCATAAGTCATAACGATGCTGTGATTAGTGAGGCTGACAATCTTTTTGGTGTAAGCATGAATAAGGAGGATAGTATTAGTAAGGTTACAAGTCTAAAGATTTAGGAACCGAGTTCTTTCCTAAAGAGATGATTTTTAGGGGGAGGAAAGAGGGGGAAAAGAGATTGTGGTGTTGGTTAAAATAAAGATTTTTTTGTTCAAAAGAGAACATTCTAAAGAAATGTAATTTTTATATTATTTCTTCTATCGTTTCTTCTATCTTCTTGGCTGTTTTATCCCAGCTGAACTCCTTCTCCACTGTCTTCCTTGCTTCCAGGCTTATCTTTCTCTTAAGAACTTCTTGTTTCATTAAGTACATTATCTGGTTTGCAAGGTCAAAAGAGTTGCCTTCCTTGAAGAAGAGGCCGTTTATTCTTGGCTTTATATAATGCTTCACAAAACCTACTCGGGTTGCTATTACTGGTACTCCGCAGCTCATAGCTTCAAGAGTTGTGAGGCTGGTTGTTTCTGTTAGGCTGGTTAGACAGTAGACATCCATGGCTTGGAGGTGAGGCACAACATTATTCGTGCTACCAGGAAGTATTACCCCCGGCACACTCTTAAGTTTTTTCTTAATGCTATCAAGGCCTTCCCCTACCACGATTAGGAGGGTTTTTGGATGTTTCTTTTTCACAAGGATATATGCTCTTAGTAGGGTTGCTAGGTCTTTTTCTCTTCCCAGCCTTCCGTGGTGTCCTATAACAAAGAAGGCAGGGTCTATGCCTAACTTCTTCTTAGCAGATATTTTGTTGTTAGTAGGAACAAATTTTTTGGTATCTACTCCGAGGTGTATAACTTTCTTCTTAGTTTTAATCTTCTGCCATGTAAGCATTTCTGCTATGTTCTCTGAGGGCACTATTAATAAATCTGCTTTGTTATAAATCTTCCTTGCGATAATCTTTGTTAATATACGAATATATTTGCTGAGTAGAGATAAGCCTATTGCTTTGGATACTAATTCCCATTCAATGGAGTGGATAAAGGATATTATTTTCTTCTTATTCCTCTTAGCAGCGAATATGCTTAGGATTCCGATTGGGCCTATGGTTTGGGAGAAAACTATGTCTGCTCTTTTTACTTCTCTTCTTATTGTTCTATGGTGAAACTTTGCAGGCTTAAAATCGCCTATTCTGAACTTGGTTATAGGTATCTTCACTATGTTGACGGATTCATCGTCATCAAGGGAGGATTGGCCAAAGTCAGGGGCTATTACTGTAATATCATATTTGTATCTTAACCTAGGGATTATTTCTGATAAGAATCTGGAAATACCATCCCATCTGGGCAGGAAGTTATCGGTTGCTATTAAGAGCTTTTTCTTCTGTGGTGTTTCCCTTTTAGGGCTTAGGGTTTTTAATGCTTTTTTCTTATTTTTCTTCTTGGCTTTCTTCATCATTCTTATCTTACCTTATAAAAAACCTCTGCGTACTTAGTACTGTGTTTTATTCCGTTAATAAGGTCTCTTATATAAATCGTGAAGAATAAGAAGTTATTAAGAACTAAATAGTTATAAAAAGTTGATAAGTCTATCTGGCTCTTAAACGTCTTTAATGCTTTCATTTTAGTCTTGAACGTGTTTGAGGTGTCCACTACTAGTTTTGGCTTGTTTCTCTTTTTAATGTTGAAGAGATGCCATACTTCAAAAGCGTATAGGTCTGCGTTTAATTTGCTCTCTTTGTACATTCTTAAGACAATCCTAAACGTTGCTCTGTGATCAGGATGAGCATCATCACCTGAATGAGTGAATATTTTTGCAGGTCTGAGCTTGCGTATTATCTTCTTAAGATTCTTATCTATGCCTCTCCTCTTAAAGTCTTCCTCAAAATGGTTTTCTCTTAGCCCAATAAAAGTAACGCTTTTTCCACCTATAATCTTGTCTGCTCGCTGAGCTTCTTTAATCCTTGTCTTAGCGATTATCTCTCTTTTGACATGAGGCTTAACACTCTCTCCGAAGGAGAGAATGATTGTATGAACATCGTAACCCTCCTTTGCATACTTAGCCATAGTTCCTCCGACGCCGATTATTTGGTCATCAGAGTGCGCGCAGATTACTAGTATTGAACCTTTATTATTTTTTTCTTTATTGTTTCTTTTGTTATTCTTTTTTTCTTTATTGTTTCTTTTGTTATTCTTTTTCTTTTCAGATTCACTCATAATAATAAGGGGGTTTAGGAAATAGGTTTAATTAGTTTTTGGTTTTTTAGAAATAAGGATGCGTCGGCCGGGATTCGAACCCGGATATACGGCTTGGAAGGCCGCAGTCATTTATAGCAACCTTTTTCTTTAGCGAGCTGAAGCTTTAGATTTATGCCAGCTGATTTTCGTCAGCCTTTCCTAAAAAGGTTGTAGCCATTAGACCACCGACGCATTATTTAGAATTCGAATTTTTTATTATTAATAAAAGTTTTGGTGTGGGTAGTATTCAGAAGATTTATTATAAGTTAGGATTGATTCTTAATAGAATTTTTCTAATAAAAAATTTTTATAAAAAA
>DRSY01000019.1 GCA_011372335.1 Candidatus Woesearchaeota archaeon
AAGCCTTTTTTTTCTAGGCTTTCAAGGATGTCGTAGCTTCTGCTTCTCGGCACATTGGCTATGTCGCTTAGTTCGCCTGCAGTACTCACCCCTCTTGATAGAAGAGCCGTCCATATCTTTACCTCGTAGAGGTTAAGACCAAAGTACCGTCTCAACTTTGTTAGAAACTCTTCTTTTACAATCATATTACTACCTCCGTAAAGTAGGTTCGATCACCCCTTTTTAATATCAAAAACTCATAACTACTATTTATATGTTACTATTTTTTACACTCTAATAATGGTTTCATATTCGCACCTCTTGAACAATGACGAAAATAAATGGGGCGCTGCGGGGGCAAAGGAAAAATTAAGGAAAATAAAAACTAAGAACCACGGTGGTGCAGCGATAGTGTATTAAATACTATGCTTGTTTGGTTAAAACATAGAATATTTCTCCTGGGATTTCAAAGATTGTGATTTTATAGCCGAGCTTCTTAACAAACCTCTCAAACCACGTCCTTCTCTCTCTTCTTATCCTCTTCTTACCCCCCAGACTCTTGGTTGAGAAAGAAACAACTATGAATCTCGCAGGGATGCTTCTTAACAGATCTTTACTTATATTCTTCTTTATAGCTTCAAGTGAGTCAACGGTTTTTAATAAGAATACAACATCCTCTTTTTTAATAATCTCTTTTAGCTTGTCTTGACAGTCTTTTGCTAAATCAACCCTTTTTATTACCCCTTTAATTCTCATAATCTTAAAGTACTCCTTAATGAACTCAAGATCTTTCTTTGCTAAATCACACGCAACATACTCTGGTTTGAACTTAATGTAAGGATAACTAAAGGGATTTAATCCGCAGCCTAGATCAACAATCCTTTTAGGTACGCCTATTATTTCGAAAATTCGCTTATAGACTAACGCGTAATAAGGCAGCCTTTCCTTGCTTGATTTATGCGACTCTAAGATTTTATTATGGTTCTCTAAACAAGGATTCTTTCTGAGCTTATCTAATAATTCGCCTAGTTTGAAGTGCTCTTTTAGGATGAAGACACCGTAAACCTCTCTGAGTTCAGCTCTTACTGCTTTTATAATCTCTTTATACTCTTTTGCACGTTTGAGGTTAAACTGCTTTCTTTGCTCTAACTTTTCTTTTATTCTCTTATGTTTCTTAAGAAAGATTTTTATTCTCTCAATTACAAACTCCTCATCAAGGTTTCTAAGCTCTTTTTTGGTAAGAACATCCTTTGCTATGAATCTGATTAAGTCTTCCATCTTAGAATACCTGCAATGCCACCAAGCCCAATTAATTTCTTTTCTGCTTCTTCGGTACTAAGGATGTGCACGTCTGCACTCATTTTCTCTGCGAGTTTCATCAAACCTTCTACTTCTATGTGTTTCCCCTTCTCTCTTGCTCTTTGCATAAAGTCATAGCTTACAAAAAGCTCTTTCACAGCGCCAAGCCTTATTTTCTCTTCACACTCTTTTTGACCGTAACAGGCTTCATCCTTTGCAATGGCTTTTAGCAGGGCTTCAATCATGCCTAGCTCTTTAGCTGCTCTATCACTTTCAAGTACCTTGAATAACTCGGGTTTCTGCAAAACTTCTTTTATTGCTGTTTCCTTAACATCAGAGCAGGTTGAGAGCGTTATTTTTTCTTTTAGCTCCTTAGGCATCTCTTTCATCAAGTACTCTTTCCAGAAGCTAGGACTAGCTATAATGATGTTATCGGGTTGAAGCCTCTTATTATATTCTTTTAGCTTCTCAACTATTTGGGTGTAAAAATTCTTTTTTTCAGTGGTTTCAATATTCTTCTTTGGCACATCTCCTTTAATACTCCCAAGAATCTCAAATCCGTGGTTTTTAAGAAGGGCAAAGAGAGCTTCTTCTCTATCCATTAATACTACGAGGATCTTTGTTCTAATATTCTGGGTTGCTTCTCTTAATTTCTCAAGCTGGTAACCAAGCCACTCCGGCTTTTTTATAGTCACCACGCTCCCTGGTTCAAGCTTAAAAGTGTGGTGACTGCCTCTAGGCACCTCTTCAGGTCCTTTTAGGATAACCCCGCTGACACGCAGATTGTCAGAGTACTTGTGGAACTCTATTCTCTCTGTTTTTATTTCCAGGAAAACTGTTTTTTTTGTAACTCGTTGCTTTCTCTCATCCTCCTTGCCAATCTTTATCTTACGCTCAGTTTTACCTAGAATATTATCCCCTATATCTATTATTTGACTTAGGAACCAGAGGTCTTCTGGATTATTAACTTTTACAGTTACTTCTCCTTGTTTTAGATTCTTTTTGATAATCTGCATATTTGTAATTCTAGTATGGTTTAGTATATAATGTTTTTTGTTTTATAGTCGGCTTTTTCTTTTCTTTACTTTCTTTTTTATTGTTTTTATTTAGTGCTTCATGGGTCTTTCAGATGTGTTTCAGAGTTTTCTATCTTCGGAGGGAGGGGTAGGCAACTAGCAAGTAGAAAGCAAAAATATAAAAACCAATAAATTTATATATCTTGATTATTAAGAGGGGATTATGAGTAGATGGAAATCTAAGCTTGCCCAGTCAGCTAGTAACGCAGGGATAACTGTTATTTTGATTGCTGTTCTCATAATCTTTTATATACTCTTCTTGTCTCCTCAGGACAGGGCAGAGTTATTAGGCGAACCTTATCCTGGCGGGGGAGGCGCAGGGGTTGTTCCGCAAGGAGTTAAAGCAGTGCTGTTCTCTCAGAGTCCGGGCAGGATTTACCCTCCCAGTGCAAACATGGTTGAGCATACAATACCTTCTTTCATGGTATTCACAGTGACTAATGCTAATGAACTTAAAAGAACAGCTTCTTTGTATGTGAAGAACTCTGCTTTCAGCGACGCCTCTGAGGAGATTATTTTCTTCTTTGATAAAAGAACAACTAGTGATGTAAAACTCTCATTTAATGTTAAGAAGCATTCGGGCAGGCTTATAATCTGGCTTAACCAGTACAAAGTTTTTGAAGGCGAGATAACAGAAGCCAGTCCAAAGCCTATTGATTTGCCTGAAGAATATTTGCAGTCTAAGAATAGACTCTTATTCCAGGTTTCATCGCCCGGAGCTGCTTTCTGGCGTGTTAATGAATATGAACTAGAAAATATTCTAATATCAGGCAAAGTAACTGATTACTCAGGCGCTCTATCAGAGCAACACTTCTCAATACCCGAAGCAGAATATGAGAATCTTGAGAAAGCAGTGCTTGAGTTCCTGCCTGACTGTCCTCCGAGAGAGGAAGGCCTTGTGCAGATACTTATAAATAACAGGGTGATATACACAAGTTATCCTGATTGTGGTGTGAAGACAAGCATTGAGGTGAGCAAGGAGTTCCTGAAACCAGGGGATAACGTTCTTGTAGCTACAACTAATACAGGCTCCTTTTTGATAGATATGCCTAAAATTATTACGTTTTTAAAGGAGATTACTCAGCCAGTATTTTACTTTAATATTCCTGATGAGTTGTATGACGGCATGTACTTTGGTGAAGCAGGATTAGTACTTACACTAAGATTTACTGACACAACCAGTGTTAAAAGAGGAACAATTGATATTAATGGTTACCAGATTTATTTTGAAACCCAAGACGTTGCCTACCAGACATTTATAGACCCAGAATTCCTTACTCCTGGTCCGAACTCCTTGAAGATAACTCCTCAGGAGCCTTTAGATGTTACTGAGCTAAGAGTTGATGTTATTTGATTACTCATTATTCTTCACTAATAAAAAAGAGGACTCTGACATTATGACTCCTGAAATACCAGAAGAAGATTTAGCAGAGTTAACAGAGCAGAAGATAAAGGAACAATTACTCAGAGAAAAAAACAGAAGAAGGAATGAAAGAGATTTAGAAAACTTAAGAAAGGAAGTAGAGGAAAAAGAGCTAAGACGAAGGTTAAAGGAATTGGAGGAAGAGGAGGAGAGGGCTGCAAAAGAGGCTCGTCGTGCAAAAATTGATAAGCTAAAGAATGCTGCAAGAGCGACTGGGAGGGGAGTTGCGAAAAGCGCTGGTCTGATGGGAGGACTCGCAGTAAAACCAATCAGAGGTGCTTATAAGGGTTATAAGAACACAAAGAATTTAACAATACTATTCTGGATTGCTGTTCTTATTCAAATAATTGATGTCTTTATATTAAGGTTTAATAGAACTGTTTATTTCGCCACTTCTATTGCTATGTACGGGATTCTTACTCTCCTAGCGATTTGGGCTTTCTCCAGAGAAGAAGGTCACCTTGCTACTCCTCGACAGATTATTTTGTTCATCTTAATATCTTTTTTCTATGTTGTAGTACCAACCTTGTTGTATGCTATTCCACAAATACGCGTGGTAGGAAATACAACTCTTTTTGACTGGACCAGTTTTCTTCTTGCCATACTCCCAATCTGGCCTATTTATATTGGCTTAAAAGCAGACATCCCTTTTGTTCATAAGTATATTAATTTCTGGATTTTATTCCTCTTATTCACCTTCCTTTTCGGTGTTGGTTTTAAGCTGAGCTCTGCTCACCTGCCTTTAATTGGTGGCAGGCCAGAGGTTATACAAGTAGGCACGGTTGCTAATTTTTTATGGGAGCAAACCACGGAGAGTGTTAAGAATTTCTGGGATGCTCTTAATCCCTCACGGTTTGTTAATGTTTTAGTGAATGCTTCAGGCATGAATTATTACATTGCTCAAATAGAACGTACTGAAGAAGCACCGGTTGGGCTTTATATTGATAATGTGCGTCTCCGCGACAGATACACTTATGAAGGGGAACCCGCGGTTATATGGGCGGATATTCGGGGTAAGAGCTTCATGGATGAGATAAGAGTAACTCCTACTTGTTATATTGATAAGGTAGGGGAAGGCATAGCAAACCCGCCTTTCTTTTCTATTCTTGGCGAAGAACACGTCTTTTTCTCATGTACTTTTAATGACTTAAAAAAAGGGACTTATACTGCGCATGTTGGTGCTAATTTTAATTTTGAAACATGGGCTTATGTTACTTATACTTTTGTTGATATTGAAACTAAGAGGGCTTTTGAGTTGCAAGGCAAGAATATTAATCACGAGCTTGATATTCCTCTTAAGCCACTAGCAGTGTCCACCCCAGGACCTGTGGTGCTTGGTATGGGAGGCTTAGTAGACCAACCCGTGGCTCTTGACCTCGTATATAATACTCGGCGGCCTGTTTTAGGTGTGACCCTTGATAATTATTGGAATGGTGCTGGCAACAGGATTGAAAGCGTTGATGAATTCGTAATTATGGTCCCTGATGATTTTGAGCTTGTTGATTGTGATCGGGGGACGCCTGAAGTTGAGAAAGGGGCTGAGGAAGGATATGATTTTTATAAGTTTAAAAGAGAGCAACTCGGAGATCCCAGACTTGGTTTCCAATCAGTTACTTGTTTCCTTCATGTTAAAAACCCGAAACAATTATTAGGTGGCGCTCAGAAAGTGCAAAGAACCTTTGTTGCTAAGGTGAAGTATCGTTATAATTTAGAGAAGAGGGTGAGTATTAATGTCAGGGAGTAAGCAGAATATTCCTTTTTTTCATTTTTTTAAGAGGAGCCGGACCGGTTTTTTTGTCCTTATTGTTTGTATTATGCTTATTTCAATGCTTCTTTTATCCGCATGCACTTCCTTTGTTCCCAGGTATGAAGAGGTTGATTATTTTAAAGGAACTCAAGGTCTTGAAATTGACTTCTTAGAAGATGCGCCTCCTAGCGAGATTTATGAGAACTCTGTGTTCAATGTTAATCTTTATGTAGAAAATAAAGGCGCTTTTGATGTTTTAGATGAGAATTACGGCATTCTTTCAATAAGCTTTGACCCTTTTTATGTTGATGTATCTGATTTTCCGGTTACAAACGGTGTTGAGGTTACTAAGAATGGGATTATAGTTAAAGGAATCCAGTTGCCTGGTAAGTCAATGTACAACCCTTTAGGTGCGGAGACTGTTCTGAGCTTCTCTGGCTTTAGGATTAAGAATATAAAAGGGCAGAGAGAAAAGCCAAGCACCCAAATCTTCACTTCTTTATGTTATCCTTATAAAACTATTTTTTCCAGACCTGTGTGTGTTGACCTTAATATTCACACTCAGAACCTTAGAGCTCAGCCTTGCTCAGAACAAGACTTTGTTTTATCTGATCAAGGAGCCCCTGTTGCTATTACTCTTATTGAGGTTGATAATCAGCCTGTTAGAGCTGGTGTTGTAAGACCTGTCTTCATAGTCCACGTTCAGAATAAGGGTTCTGGTGATGTGCTTAGTGCTGCTTATAATCCTGATGATTTTGAAAGGGTGTGTGCTTTTAAGGACTTATATAAGGAGGATTTTAATACAATAAGTGTAAGAGCAGTTCTATCAGGTTCAATTGAGCTAGAGTGTTCTCCGAACCCTATAAAACTCTTTAATAATCAGGGTTTTACTCGTTGCCAGGTAAGAGACGAGGACCTCATTCTTGGGCATCAGAACTATAAGACGCCTTTGTTCATAGAGTTATCTTATGTTTATCTTACCTCGTTGTCCAAGGAGATTGATATTAAGAGGCTTAATGTCTATGGAGAAATTACAAGTCCTGCTGAGAAGATTCTTCCTTATGAAGTACAACCCGGGATTACAAGGTGTGATTATTGTGCTCAGCACCCTGGTGCTGGTGAATGCCAGGTGCCTAGGTTTAGAGAAGACAGCCCTGAGGTTTATTTCCAAGAAGGCTTTGGTTGTAAGTGCAGTTTTAGGACTTGTGAAAAGCTTTATCCTAAAGGTTTGTGCGTTCCTTTTTCTAATCCGCCTTTTTGTCCTGGGGGGAGTTATTGCTGTCTGCCAGAATGTAAGGCTTCTGAAGTAAGAGGTCCTGGTGGTGTGTGTTATCCTAAATGTGCTAATTGCTTAGCTATTACTAAGGATTGTGCTTGTGGCACAGAGGAAGCGGGTTATGATATTCTTAGTAAAGGCATGTTCTGTTGTCCTAGGAATAAAGCAGGTTATTCTACTCAGGATGAGTGTAGAGAGGCCTGCTCTGAATTAAATAATCCTTCCTCTTAACTCTTAGCTTCCTATTTTAACCTTAACCATTTTGATTCAAGTTAAGTTTTTACTTTAATTTTAGTTTAAAATAGTAGCCTTTTATGAAAAGCTTTATATACTCTTAATAACAAGGAATTAATTTAAACACAGGTCTGGGTTTAAGGTGTGGAAGACATGGGTATGGTTAACAAGAAAACAGGTTTGCTCATAGTAATAGCATTATTACTCCTCCTTATTCTAGGATTAACTGCTTGTAATAGGGTGCCTAGAAGAAGACAATCCCCTTTTGTTAATTTTGAGGATAATAAGTATTATCGTGGTATTCGAGGGGTGGAGATGGCTTTTGTTCAGGGCATGCCTCCTTCTAGGTTGTATTATTATAGTGATACGCCTGATAATGTGTTTGATGTCACAATCGAGGTTGCTAATGTTGGTTCTTCCTGGGCAAGAGGCGGAGTGTTTTTGTCTGGTTATGACCCTACTATGATTGAGTTCGAGGGGATTAACCCAGCGAGGAGTAGTGGTAAGGCGTGTATTATTGATATAGGAAATATTGGTTTTGGGGAGTTTGGTGGGACTCTGAGATGCGAGGACTTTTTTATTGGTGCTGGAAAAGGAGGCACTTTTGAGATCGGTATCCGTGACCTCTTTGGCTCTAATGGTCCTTACGCAGGAAGATTTGATCTTGAGAGGTTGTTTGGAGGTATAAGTCTTGATGTTTTCTATAAGAAGACTGCTGGTGATAATAAGCGGTTAACTATTGGTTTTAATCACCCCGATGTTGGGCAGTGGGATGTAGATTATGCTAATCATGGTAGGCTATTGATTGCTATGCTCCAAGGAATTGATTTTTCAAGAAGTTTTGGTCAGGAGTATTTGCTTGCTGGTGATACGTACGAGTATCCTGGGGGCGAGCTTGCTTATATTACTTTCAGGGGTAATATTGTGAATTGGCCTGCTGGGCTGGATTCTGCTTATACGACCTTCCTTGCTACTAATTGTTATTTATACGCTACTTATGCTGCGCCTATTGTATGTATTGATCCTGCGCCGTTCTCCCAGGATAAGAAGGTGTGTTATCCCAAGCCTTATACAGGGACGAATGGACAAGGAGCTCCTGTGGCTATTACTTATATTGAGCAGGAGAACACGCCGCGGCAAGCAATCTTTACAATTCATGTGCAGAATGTAGGGGGTGGTCAAGTATATGACCCTGGAAAACTTGAGATGTGCAGCCCTTATTTCCCTGGGAGGGTTACTAATGATGATTTAAATATCGTGTATATCGGGGATATAAGGGTTTCTGGAGACTTGCAGAGACTTGACTGTACGCCTAATGATTTTGTTAGGCTTAATCCTAAAACCGGGGAGGGAATAATCACTTGTACGTATAATATTCCTTTCTCTGGTTTAAGATCTGCTTATCAGACTCCTCTTGTGGTAGAGTTATGGTATGGGTATTCAAAAACAAAGGAGAAAACGGTTTATATAAAAAGAGCAATATAAGAAGGTACTGAAAGCTATAAAGAGAAGCGTGTAATAAAAAAATAAAAAAATAAAAAGGGATAATATAAAATAAGGAGTGGTGTGTATAGGAATAGAAGGTATGGCAGAATAGAATATTACAAATGAATATGAAATAAATATCATGAAATAAATATCATTTAATAAATTCGTATACAACAAGCGCTGAATATTTTAAAAAGACGGGGCGGAAAAAGTCGCGTTGGAGGTTGATTAGAATGGTTAGCTTTGGTTGGATTAATAGGGTTTTGCTTTTCTTAGCAATAATAACAGGTCTTTTTTTTGTTACGAGCTGTAGCTCTCAGGAGGAGCAAGGAATTAATCTTGCTCAGCCCTACGTGGGTGGTACTGTGGGTCTTAATGCTTATCTCGTTGAGGGTATGCCTCCTCCTATAATTCATGATGCTGGCACTTACCCTTTCGGAGTAGGTGTTGCTCTTGAGAACATGGGTGAAGCTGATGTTGGTCCTGGCACTGATAATCCTTTTGTACTGGTGAGATTAGAGGGTATTAATCCTGAGCAGTTAGGAGTCACAGATGCTGATATACAGAAAATGCTTGATGCTCCTCTTAGAGGTGCTAGAAGGAACTTTGATGGCACAATCTTCCCTGGCGAGATGACCGTGGTTACTTTTGAACCTTTGAATTATCTGCCTGATATTCATGGCAACACCCAGTTCACTATAAGGGCGGATGTGTGCTATGATTATGAGACTTTATCCACGACCACGATTTGTATTAAAGATGATGTGTTAGAGAACATCCAGGATACTAGTATTTGTAGCTTGACAGGGGAGAAGAGCCCTCAGAATACCGGCGGTCCTTTACGAATAACTAGTGTTGTTGAGAATCCTATGGCTGAGAATAAGATACAAGTAAATTTTGTTATTGAGCATGTTGGTATTGGTGAATTCTTTGGAAGGCCGACTAATGGTGAAGAGGAGAAGTGCGATTTCAGTGTGAGGAATTTTAATAAGTATTATGTAGATGTAGAAGTTGAGCCTCTTGATGATTCAGGAATGACAATTAGTTGCTCAAGATTCGGAGGGAGTAATAAGGGCAGAGTAAAACTTTATCAGGGCGCCCCAACAACTATTAGTTGTGTTATTGAACGTACAAGACCTAGCACTGGCAGGGTGTATCAAGCATTGCTTAATATTAGGCTTAGGTACAGGTACGGGCAGTTCATTGAGACCCCTATTATTGTTCAGGATGTGACTAATTAAGGTTTTTTTGGTAAAAAAGTTTGGTAAAAAACACATTTTTTTATCTTTTTGTTTTTTTATTTTTATTATAAGAAATTTATTTAGAAATACCGGATTATTAGGGTTTATGATTGATTATTGGTGTTGGTTAGTCCTCGCTTGAACTTCCCACTTATTATTATGCGCGTGTTATTTTGGTATTCAGGAGGTTTTTTTTATGCTTAGAAATTTGTTCAGGGCAATCTTATTAATACTTCTCATGCTTCTTTTATTCTCCGGGTTGCTCTTATTGGCTGGTTGCTCTTGCTCTCGCCGGGAAAATCGTGTTTTTTCATCTGAGGAAATAGGAGGTTTTGTTGGTGGAACAACGGGTTTAGAGGTTAATGTTTTGGATGGAGCGCCTCCTCGTGTAATTCCGGGCGGCGGATTAACTTCTTTTTCTTTTGTGATTTCCTTAGAGAATGTGGGTGAAGCTGATGTTGGTCCTGGCACTGATAATCCTTTTGTAATGGCAAGACTAACCGGGATAATGTATAATAACTTTGGTTTAACAAATGATTTTTCTGGTATGGGC
>DRSY01000064.1 GCA_011372335.1 Candidatus Woesearchaeota archaeon
GTATTAGACGCTGAGGAAATCAAAGAATTAAAATACTTTTTAAAAACTCATAAAGCCAGGTTTATAGAAGCTGACTTTAATACAAGCCAAGGGTTCCTTCAAGACTCAAAGTACCTCTCTCTTGCTTGTAACGTCGTGGATGAAGGGGTGAAGAAAAGAGTCGAGGAGCTTAACAAAAAAATTGTGAGGCGTGAAAAACAAAAAGTGTTTGAGCGTTTCTCTAACCATGCAGAGGAGAAGATTCTAGGACTCATCGCACCTAACATTATAGGATTAGAAGAAGTAAAAAAAGCAGGGCTTATCCAATTATTCGCAAAGGAAAAAGTACACATCCTCCTCCTAGGAGACCCTGCAACCGGGAAAACAGACATCCTTAGAAGCATTTCAGAACTAGCACCTATTAGTAGCTTTGGCTTGGGAAGCGGGACGAGCAGGGCAGGACTAACTCTTACTGTGCGTGGAAGAGAAGTTATTAAAGGCCTGTTACCCTTAGCTGATAAAGGGGTTGCTTGTATTGACGAGCTTAACCTCTTAAGAAGCATGGACAGGGCGGGGTTGCTTAATGCGATGGAAAAAGGCTTTGTAACTTATGATAAGGGTAACACCCATATCCGGCTTGACGCAAGAATTAATATTCTTGCAACTGCGAACCCGGAAGGAGACCGGTTCGTTGGTAAGAGCACAAGCATTCTTAAGAAACAAGTACCCTTTGACTCAGCTCTTCTCAGCAGATTCCATCTTGTTTTTCTGATAAGAAAGCCTAGTACAAAGGAATTCTTAAGAATAACAGATAAGATTATAAGAGAAGAACAAACCCTCCCTGATGAGAAAGATAAAGAGTTCGTAAGAGAATACGTGGCTTACGCCTTAGAGAAAAAAGTTGAGTTTGACAAGAACCTAAGCTCATTAGTTCAAGGCTTCGTCGAAGATGTGAAGAAAGACGAGGATAAATTCTTGGTTGAGATAAGCCCACGAACTGTTATTGGGATTATGAACATGGCAAAAGCAGCTGCTAGGATGAGGCTTAAGGAAAAAGTAGAGCGCCAAGATGTTCTCAAAGTGTTAAAGATATTTAACTCTGCTTTGTATCTTAAGAAAAATGCGGAATAAGAACACTCATAAGGAACTCCTCACTAAAACCCGTATCTTATTCTTAAGTTTATTGTAAGACCCTTTCTTAATAAAGATATAATAAAAAAATATATAAAACCAATCCTAACTCTAATAAACCACAATGTTTTTAGAGAACACTCTGTGGGGTAACACCTACTACCAGTACTTAATCCTCGTAGTCTCTATCATCCTAGGCGTGGTGCTTGGCAAAGCCTTCTACTGGGTCAGCACAAAATTCATAAAAGTATTCACATCAAAAACCAAGACAAAACTTGATGATATAATCATAGAAAACCTTGAGAAACCAGTTATTTTTCTTATCATCCTAGGAGGAATCTACTACGGAGTAAACCAGTTAGCCTTTTCTGAAAAAGCCCATGCTTTCCTAAACAACGTCTTCCTAGTTCTCATAACCCTAAGCATAACCTGGGTGATAATAAACCTCATAGACTCATTCATAGAATTCTACCTTAAGCCAATGGCTGCTAGGACAAAATCAGACCTTGACGACCACTTAATCCCTATTATTAGAAGGCTTATTAAGATCATCCTATGGGTTTTTGTGCTGATAATGCTGATCAAGAAATTCGGGATTGACATCTCTGCTCTGCTAACAGGCGTGGGTCTTGGAGGACTAGCATTCGCACTAGCAGCTAAGGATATGCTAAGCAATTTCTTTGGAGGCATAGCCATACTAACAGATAAACCCTTCAAGATAGGGGACCGTATCAAAGTAGGAGGTAATGATGGTTGGGTGAGAGAGATAGGGCTTAGAACTACGAGGATAGAGACCCTTGACGGAACCCAGCTAGTAATACCTAACTCTCAGATCGCAGACACCGTGGTTGAGAATGTTTCCAGAGAACGAGCACGAAAAGTTAAGATAACCCTTGGCTTGGAATACAGCACGCCCCAGAAGAAAATGCTGGAAGCACAGAAGATACTCAGAGATATTATTAAGAAGAATAAGAGAACCGATGATGAATGCGTGGTTAGTTTTACAGAATTCGCTGATTCCTCCCTGAACGTCCTACTAATATACTGGATAAAAGACCTTAAAAAAATACTTGAAACAAAGAACGAGATAAACCTAGCAATAAAGGAGAGATTTGAAAAAGCAGGGATAAACATGGCCTTCCCAACCAGGACAATCCACTTATTCGGGGAAAACAAGCCGAGCAAGGAATCATCCCTAAGAAAAGCAAGAGCAGTGAAGAAGAAAAAAAGAGGGAAGAAATAGGAGGATAGATGATTGAGAAGAACACTCACAAGAAAAGTACTAAGAAAAGAAGCCTTAAATCCAAGAATACTTCTCAGCCGAATACCACCCCTAATAAGAAGCCAGGCGCTCCACGCTTCGTAGTACAGAAACACACTGCAACGAATCTTCACTACGACTTCAGATTAGAACTAGACGGTGTTCTGAAGAGCTGGGCAATACCTAAAGAACCTCCGACTAACCCAAATATTAGAAGACTAGCGATACAAGTAGAAGACCATGATCTAAGCTATATTGATTTTGAAGGAAAAATAAAAGAAGGTGATTACGGTGCTGGCAAGGTGGAATTATGGGACTCCGGAACTTACGACATGGAAACAAGAAAGGATTACAAACTAGTCTTCTTTCTTCACGGAAAAAGACTAAGAGGAAGATACACCATATTAAGATTTGAAAAAGCAGGTCCTAACACCTGGTTATTCTTTAAGACCAAAGAAGAGCATAGGATAATGAGATAATCAGTAAGCTTTATAAAGCCCCTTTTAGTTCTTCAGCTTTATGGCTAAGAAGAAAGAAGAACTAAGAAAAGAAGTAAAAGAAGAAACAGGGAGTCAAGAAATACTAAGAGAAGCACCGCTGCAGAGCATGAGCAGAGATGTGTGCATCTCATGTAATATGAGTATTGTAAATGATAGTAGCGCTGTAAGGTTCCCTTGTCCTAATTGTGGTAAGCACACAATTATTCGGTGTTCTAAGTGCAGAAAAATAGTTGCTAAGTATAAATGCCCTGTGTGCGGATTTGAGGGGCCTAACTAGGAAAAACCACGGTGGTATTCGCATGGCAAAAGTAATAATTACTATGAAGATAATGCCTGAGAGCCCGGACACAGACCTAGAGAGAATAGCAGCTCAGGCGTATGAGAAAATAAAGAGCTTTGCAGGCGCAGGAGAGACAAAGCAGGAATCAGAGCCAATCGCGTTCGGCTTAAAAGCCTTGAAGATAACCTTTGTAATGGACGAGGATAAAGGGAGTACAGAAACATTAGAAAAAGAAATAGCCTCTATTAAAGGAGTTAATTCTGTGGAAGTAATTGATGTTAGGAGAGCGATAGGATAGTTCTCTCTTATTTTTTTATTCCTCACTCATAACCCTTCACAATAACATCTGCGAATCTCTGCACAACAGGATACTCTACGAGCAGGTCTTCTCCTATTTGCTTCTCAGCATCAGAGTAGTCTTTTAGGACGAATAATGTTCCGTAATTACTCATACCGATTAATGAGTTCGTCTTAATATCTCTTATCAGCTTAACATCATCTCTATCAATTCTCAGCCCGTCTTTGTTAATGATAATATCTGTTTCTAAGTCAGAGTTCTCATTCTCTCTCATCTCTTTAGGAGTGATTAATGAAATATTTATCTCATCATTATTAACACTATTTATTCTTATTATCCCATTACCCGCAGTAATAATAGGCACTTCATCAACATTAATCCTTCCATTACCATCAAGGTCAACACTAATAGTATCATTCTCACCAACATATACTTTATGAAGAACATTATCAATTATTAGATCGGCACTGGCATTAACACCAGGTGTTCCTTCAAAGTACACCACGAATTTCTCAAGAGCAGGATCTTCCAGTACGATGATGTTATCATCTTCTTTTACACTTATTAGTCTCAAGATGTTTGTTAAGCCGTTAACCTCCTTGTTATTATTAATAATAAAGTAGTCTTTTTTCTTAATCACATAATCAGTGTTATCTTCTCCTTCTCTGTACACAAGATTATTATCCTCATCACCTAGTTTGATAGGGTTAAGATAAGCGAGCGGGATGTTGTAAGACCTATTCTTGTTGGTTGTGAAGCTCAGCTTATACTTATCACCCCTCCTGCTAATCTTAATACTAAACACAGGTGTTTCTGTTAAGCCTTCGTAGACAAGGTCAAGCCTGTTAGTAAGCAAGGCTTCTGGCGGTATAAGATACTCCCTCAGACTCTTACCCGGGAGTACGCTTATATCGTCCGGTGCAACAAGGATTATTCTAAGGTAGTCATGCTTTAAAGTCACGTTAAGCACATCATTAGGTATTACCCTATTATTAACCCATACCCCATGATTATCCCTGAATAAGAGTTCATCAGGGGTTGTTAATCCTCTAAGCCTCATAGTATTATTAGTGACTTCTGTTATAACATACTCGTGTCCAAGGAGGTTAATGGTTTCTCCTTCAAAGAACTTGAAAATACCGTTATATAATTCTAAGCGATAATTAAGTATGGGTTGTCCTTCTTTGAAAGATAAGTAGGTGGTGGTGCGCTCTGTGTTCTCATCAAAGCCAAACACTACGCTCCCACTTCTTAGTTTTAAGAACTGCTCGTACATCGCTGCTCTTAGACCAAAAGCTTCTGTATTACTGCTTAGTCTCCCGCTCCTAAGGACTTGTGGTAAGTGAAACTTATTTAGCTCGCTAATAACATCTGATATGTTCTCTCCTATGCTTAGCAGGTTGTACCGAGAAGCAACTCTGAAGCCTTTCTCAGGTAAGTAGCTTGTGAAGGACTCTACAACGATCCTCTCATCCTCTTCTACCACAGGATTCTCTTGTTCAAGTTTTTCTTCACGCGTATAATTCCTGATTCTGCTTCTTAACTCTTCCAGAACATCCGAAGGTGTTTTAACAACCGGTTCTTTTTCTATGTTTAAGTCGCAATCAATATCGCATACTCCTACCTCCTCGGCACTACACACAGAATCCCCGCATACAAAGGAGTAAGCAACACCTGGTTCTGATCCTGGTTTGCACGAGGATATTAATGCTATTAATAATACTAGGAAGGCTATGCAGATAAAGATGATTATTCTGTTGAAAACAACAAGAGTTCTTCTTTTCATCCGCTACTACTTTAATCAAACCGCATATATAAAACTTTTTAAAACCAACTCGTATACTCTTATTATGAGGAGGATTAGTAACATGGTTGCTGAAGAGAGAAGAGTTAGAGATGAGAAGAGTGCTGAGGAAAGCACTAGGAGCCCGATAGTATCAGTGCTAGGCCATGTTGATCATGGTAAGAGCTCAATCCTGGACGCTATTAGAGAGACGAATATTGTTTCAAAAGAAGCTGGTGCTATTACTCAGGCAATAGGAGCAAGTATTATACCTCTCGAGGTGATTCAGGAGAAGTGCGGTGCTCTTCTTAACCGGCTGAAAATGAGATTCACAATTCCAGGTCTCTTATTCATTGATACCCCGGGCCATGCAGCTTTTACAAGTCTTAGGAAGCGTGGCGGAGCCCTAGCAGATATTGCTGTGCTTGTAGTTGATATTAATGAGGGTTTTAAGCCTCAGACAGTAGAAGCAGCGAGTATTCTTAGAAGCACAAGAACTCCTTTTGTGATAGCTGCTAATAAACTAGACTTAGTGCCTGGGTATACTCATAAGCACGCCGCGTTATTAAAAGATTTAAAAGAACAGCATGAGAGCACCCAGCAGTTAATTGATGAGAGGATATACAGGATAATAGGACAACTCTATGACAGGTTCAAGATGAATGCTGAGCGTTTTGACAGAGTAGAGGATTACACAAAACAAGTAGCTATTATTCCTTGTAGTGCAAAGACAAGGATTGGCTTAGCAGAACTCTTAATGGTACTGACAGGTCTTGCCCAGAAATACTTGGAGGAGAACTTAAAGATTAGTGTTAAGGGGCCTGCGAAAGGCACGGTTCTTGAGGTTAAGGAAACCGAGGGTCTTGGTAAAACTATTGATGTGATAATCTATGATGGCACGTTACGTGCTAATGATATGCTTGTTATAGGCGGGGTGCAGAGCCCTATTATTACTAGGATTAGGGCTTTGTTCCAGCCAGCACCTTTGCATGAGATGCGTGACAAGAAGTCAAAATTTATTAGTATTAAAGAAGCAGTCGCAGCTACGGGTGTGAGGATAAGCGCTTCTCATCTTGAAGGAGTGGTGGCGGGTATGCCTTTGATGAGTTGCTCTGATGATGAGAAGAGCCTTGAAGAAGCAAAAGAAAAAGTCCAAGCACAACTAGAGGAGGTATTGCTTGATACAGGAAAGCAAGGCATCATAATAAAAGCGGATAGCCTTGGGAGTCTTGAAGCTGTTATCAAGTTATTCGGTGAGCGGAATATTAAGATAAGAAAAGCAAGTCTTGGAGCGATTACTAAGAAGGACATAGCAGATGCTGAGAGTAATTATGAAGAAGACCCGTTTCTGAGCGTGATAATCGGGTTTAATGTTGGGCTTGGTAAAAGTGTTGAGCCTTCTAATAGGGTTAAGATAATAACAGGGGATATTATCTATAAGTTGCTTGATGACTACTTAGTGTGGGTTGAGGAGAAGAAGAAGGCTATTGAAGCAGAAGAATTAGAGGAGCTTGTGAGGCCGTGTAAGCTTGAGGTGTTGCACAACTGTATTTTTAGGCAGAGCAACCCTGCTATTATAGGAGTGCATATACTTACAGGGGTGTTAAAAATAGGCACTCCTGTTATGAAAACAGGCAAAGCCTTAACAAGTGTTAAGTCAATACAGTTAGAGAAGGAGAATATTAGTAGGGCTGAGCAGGGTAAACAAGTAGCGATCAGCCTTCCAGGAGTGATATGTGGGAGGCATATAAATGAAGGGGATGTTCTTTATAGTGCAATACCAGAACAGGATTTTAAGAAGCTTAAGAAACTTAAGAAGTACCTCTCGGATGCTGAGGTGCAGGTGATGAAAGAAATCGCGGGTATTATGAGAAAAAATAATGTTGTGTGGGGTGTCTAGATACGCTTATAAGCTTTAGAATACGTGGTTAGCATATCAAGGAAGTAATAGGCGTAGCCTGGGCATCAAACCTTTTGGGAAACAAAAGAATTTCCTTAATAACCCATTTTTTTTAGTGAAAATGCAGAGATTAAGGATTCTTAATACAAGGGAGAAGAAAGCAGTGCTTGATAGTCTTAAACAGACTTATGGTTTTTATGAGCGTTTAGAGGGCGTTCTTTTTCTTAGTTCAAAGCAAAAACTTTACTTATTAACAGGAGGCTTTAATCTTATCATGGCGGGTGAGGAGAAACAATTAAGGATTGACAGGATTGGCGTGTACATTGGGAAAATAATGCCTGATGGTATACGATTAAGTATTGAAGGAAGCCAGATAATAGGGAGGCGTGCTAGGAAGAATGTTCTTTTAATAAGCAACAATCATCTTAAACCTTGGGTTAAAGGCGAGGACTTCTTGTTGAGCCCTGAAGAGGATGAACAAGTAAGAGGACGAGAAGGGTACTTTATTATAAGGCATGGCAGTGATTTCTTAGGGTGTGCAAGGATAAAGCAGAGATATGTGCAGAACTTGTTGTCAAAGAATAGGAGGATAAAGACGCTTAATATATGAGTTATTATGAGTTATAACCAATACCCTGATGTGATATGAAATATGTAGGGTGTATTCTTATAAGTATGATTATAGGATAAAAAATAAGTTTTTAATTATGTTTTGATACAAGATATTTTTAATATAAGAATAAGTTTTAAGATAAAAAAACAATTTTTGATGCTTAGAGCATGTCTTCTATTGGCTTATTTGGTTTTGACGGGGGCGTGTTCTTAACTGCTTCCTTTGCTTCCTTTTCAAGATCCACGCCTAGTTCTTTAAGAGCAGCGATGTGTAGTTGCATTAACTGCTCAACAATCTGCAGGATTCTTGCAAGCTCCTGTCTTTCCTTTGCAAGAGTGCTTAGTGAGCCTTTATGAAACCCTATTTGTTCTTCCTTGCTCGCAGACTTGACTTCTTCCTTCATATCCTTTACTATGTCCTTCTTTTCTTCTTTCTTAGCAGCCATTCAACATCACCTTTCTAAGCTTTTATTTTAAAAATTACAAAAACAAGGGCTTTCTGAAAAGTTTTCAAAAATAATACTTAAATCATGTGGTGCTTGTATTGGAATAGTTAGAAAGAGTTAATGGTGTTTTTTAAGTTTTTCTATGATAATCTTAATAAACTCGTATTATTCCCTTTTTATTCTGAGCATGAAGACAGAGTTTTATATTCGCGGGGATAAGCTTATTAGCAGGCAGGCATGGGAGAAAATAATTCTAGGTATTAAGAAGTCTATAGAAGAACGGGGCGAAGATTTAAGTGATAAGTATAAAGCAAGAGAAGTTCTTAAACAGGAAATCGTTAGGGTGGTTGAGCAGAGACTACTTCTAGTTGAGGATGAGGGGTTAGGATTGATGTTCTCTGGCGGGGTGGATAGCTCGCTTATAGCTATGATTGCGAGAAAAGCCGGGAAGGATGTTGTATGCTATACTGTTGGTTTTCACGAAGGAGCTTCAAAGGAGCCTGAGGATGTTGTCTGGGCGGTGAGAACCGCAAAAGAATTAGGTGTGCGGATTAAGACAAGAATCTTTGATTTGAAAGAAGCAGAAGCACTAATAAGAAGGACGGTGAGAATATTAGGAGCTCAGCTTAACAACGTGGTTAATGTTGGTGTGGGTGCTGTGGAGCTTGCTTGTATTGAAATGGCAAAAGAAGATGATGTGAAGTACTTGTTCTCAGGGCTGGGGTCAGAAGAGGTATTCGCGGGTTATCAGAGGCACATGGATGCGGGGAATAGGCAAGCAGAGTGTTGGAGAGGGCTTATTGGGATGTATGAGAGAGACTTATTAAGAGATGTTAGGATAGCGACCAGTGGAGGAATCAGTTTTTTAACGCCTTTTCTGGATAAAAGTTTAATAGCTGTGGCTATGAGGATTCCTGCTGAGCTTAAGATTGATAAGAGAGGCTTGAAAATAATCTTAAGGGAAGCAGCAGAAGATCTTGGTCTGCCTGTAGACGTTGCGTGGAGGAAGAAAAGAGCAGCTCAGTATGGTAGCCGGCTGGATAAGGCTATTAGTAAGCTGGCGAGAAAGAAAGGTTTTATGTATAAGAAGGATTACTTGAAAAGTTTGGAATAATGAAGGTAATAAATATAAAAAGACTGCTTTTCAAAGGCTTTCAGCAATGCCTAAGATTATATGGGGGAGAATAGAAAAACCTTTATAAACATATCTTCACAACTTTTTCTTATATGGCAGACCCTGTTAATGAGTCATTAGAAGTTATTAGCGGAGTAACAAACAAGGTTAATCCTGTTTTATCCAAACTTGTTATAGCTGTGCTCATCCTGCTTATAGGCCTTATAATTGGTAAGTTAATTGGTGCCCTTATAAGACGAGCTCTTAACGAGGTTGAGCTTGATAAACATTTAAGAATAGTTGCAGGTCTTAAATTCTCGGTGGAGCGGCTGATCAGTAGCTTTGTATCATACTTTATTTATTTCCTGGCGGTGGTGATGTCGCTTAATAGTCTGGGATTAACCACAGCAATCCTTAACATGATATCCGCTGCAATAATAGTTATCATAGTAATTTCGTTTCTCCTAGCAATTAAAGATTTTTTTCCCAACCTCATCGCAGGCATTCTTATTAAGACTAAAAAAACATTTAATGAAGGAGATGAAATTCAGATAAAAGAGGTGAGGGGA
>DRSY01000117.1 GCA_011372335.1 Candidatus Woesearchaeota archaeon
AATAAAACATAAATAAACACCACAACTCATATCAATTAAATAACTATTAATATAGGTTTTATTATTAAATTTCCTATAAATTATAAGAAAAATTTAAATATTTGCTATAATATTTCTATAATTTATAAGAATTATTGGTAGGGTAAGGAATGTTTAAAGAAAAACTAGGTCTAAATAAGAAGGACACCAAGATAATAGAAAAACTTCAAAAAAACCCTTTCACCTCGCAACACGAGCTTGGGAAAGAGCTAAGACTATCACAACCATCAATAAGCGCTAGAATAAGCAAACTAAGACAAAAAGGCGTAATCAACCAAATAGTAGGTATGAACCTAAAGAAAACATGCTTACCCCTAGCAAAAATGGATATAAGCACAACAGACACTAATAGTGTTCTCAAAGACTTTGAATCTTGCCCGTTCTTTATTAACGGGTTCGTAACCTCAGGCAGATACAACCTCTGCATGTTCTTCATTGCAAGAGACTTAAAAACTCTTGAAGGAATCATGAACTATCATCTCAGATGCCATCCAAAAGTAAGAGAACTAGAGATGAACATAATAATAAGAATTGCAAAAGACTTTATAACACCCCTTGACCTCAGAGACGAGGAAGATATTCAATGCGACCAGAATTGTATAAAAGGCATAAGAAAATACTACTAAAAAAATATAAGCAGTAAGAACAAGAAAAAAAGTTATTTCTTCTCAGTATAACCACACTTACCGCACGTCCATCTATCCTTATGAGACGCCATAAAAACGCCTACACCGCATTTAGGGCAACTCTTATTCTTCCTCTTAAGAGTATCCCCTGTTACTTCGTAAACCGCGCTTATCTTATAAGCGGGCTTCTTCCTCTTAGGCTTCTTACCTTTCCTCTCCTTTGCTTTTCCTTTCTTTTTCTTAGCCATTTTCCCCTCTTAAAAAATGCTTTTTCATTTTTAAACCAGGACTATGCCTTATCTGTGCTATCATTCGCTCTGCTCCCCTCGTCCTTCACTTCCTTTGCTCCTGTTTCCTTATCAGAAGCTTCTTTTTTCGTTTCTTCCTCAACCTCTTTTTTCTCTTCTTTCTTCTCCTCAGACTTCTTTTCTTCTTTTCCTTCTTTTCTCTCCTCTGATAAATGCCGCTTAATCATATAATCAGGTTCTACTTCCTTTAAAGCAGCTTCATCATCATAAACAACGACTTCAACACTCGCTGCTGGTGTGCCATACCACGGCTTGATTCTAGTAACCAGCAACAAATCCTCTTTTACACCACGCTTCTTAGCCAACTCCTTTCTTATCTCAAGCCTGCTAGGAGTCTTATCCTCATAACCAAGCCTAACTATTATCTCCCTTCTCTTCAACAAAGGCTTCTTCTCATCACTAATAACCTGTATGTTCATAAGCCATCACACCAAAAACCCGGTTCTCACATCCTCCTCTAAACCTAAAAAAACTTGGATTAAAAAAATGAGTTACCTTACTTTTATAGCATACTCTCCTTCTTTCTCCACACCCATCTTCTGAGCAATACCCGACTTATCTGTATTAAGAAAATGTATCCTCCCCTGCCACACCGTCGCTGGAGTTCTCTTCTTGCATAGAGGGCATACTTCGCCTTCATAAAATATTTTACAAGTCCTGCACGCTTGCTTCTTCATTTAAAAACACCTTTTTCACTTCTACTCTTAAAAAAAAAACCTCTTTTATTTCTTCTTTTTCTCACCGCTCCCCGAAGCCTTTCTTACATTTCCTTTTCCTTCTTTTAAATCCTGCTCTATCCACTCCTCCTTACCAAGCCCTGCTTGTCTCATTGTAAGGCCTAGTTTGGGATTAGCTATGTCCTTGTAAGACACCGCTATTATCCTAGCTCTACACTTATCATTAACCTTAAGACTTCGTTTGGTCTCCTTTCCTTGAAGCGTCTTATCCTTGCTAAAACTAACATAGTCATTCATAGTCTGACTTATATGAATCATGCCATCAAGAGGTCCTAGGGAGAAAAACACCCCGAAATCAGCTATGTCCTTTATCTTGCCTCGGACTACCTCGTGCATCTCTGGCTCAAAAGTAAGCAGGTTAAAGGTTGTATCATAATATGATGCTCCATCCCCCGGGATAATTATGCCTTCCCCTATCTGCTCAACATCCGATACATCAATGACTAGTCCTAAATCCTTGGATATGTACCCCGAGTACTTGTTCTTTATCTCTGTAATAACTGCTTGTCTTAACTCCATCCCGAACTTGTCAGGTGCTACACGGATATGATCCCTTAATTTTACTTTGTAAAACATTATGTTATCACCAAATATTTTTTTTGACGCAACCCAATGATTCTGGCTCCTTTATCACGAACCTTTTTCCTTAAATCCTTGTCCTGAGTTGCTACGAACGTATTCTTATCTGCCTTTTTAACTATAATATCATCCACGCTTTTTTTACTTCCGAAACTATGCAGGGTTTTTAAGTTTTTCTGTCTTATCAGTACAAGAGCGAGTTTTGCTGCGAACCTATCTTTTTCTTTTCCAACAACCACCAATTTATTAAGTTCAGTTATACTCTTATCCACCACGCAGAGAATAAAAGTATCCTCCATGATTCTCTCAATCTGCGTAAAGATATCTACTTTGAACTGCCCTGGTATTAATAGGAAGTTAGTGTCTAAGATTACTTTTTTCTTTTTCTTCTTGTTCATAATGGAATAAAAAGGAGAGAAAAGGAGTTTTAAAAGATTGTGATTACCAAAACCTTTATAAAAGCCTGTTTTCTAATCATCACCAAAAGAGGTGAGTGATTTTGAAGATTGTTCTCAGGAAAACCCCTAAGAACCCTATTATTATTGAAGGCTTCCCGAGTTTTGGCTTAGTAGGTACAATAACAACAGAGTTCCTTCTTGAACACTTAAAAGCCGAGCTTATAGGAGAGTTCCATTACGATGAACTCAGCCCAATAGCAGCGGTTCATAAAGGAAAACTGGTTAACCCAATGGCGGTGTGGTACGTGCCTAGCAGAAATATAGTAATCCTTCACACAATCCTTAATGTAAGGGGTTATGAATGGGAAATCGCTAATAATATTATAGACATGGCAAAGAAGATGGGTGCAAAGGAGATTATAAGCCTTGAAGGAGTAGCCACCGATGATATGTCGGATGATATAAAAGTGTATTATTATGGTAATAATAAACTAGGGGAGTGCGGGGCTCTGCCTGTGAAGGAGAGTATTATAATGGGGGTGAGCGCTGCATTAATGCTAAGATATAAGAAGCTAAGCTGTTTGTTCGCCGCTGCTCATACCCAGCTACCGGATAGCAAAGCAGCTGCTAAGCTCATACAAATCCTTGATAAATACCTCGGCTTAGAAGTGGATTATCACCCGTTATTAAAGCAAGCAGAGGAGTTTGAGAATAAAATAAAGAGTATCCTTCAGCAAAGCAATAAAACACTGAGAGAAGCTGATAAGAAGAGTATGAGTTACTTAGGCTGATGTGAAAGCCCTTCCTTACGTCTTCTTCTTTTTTTGCTTCTCTTTAGGTTTCTTACTTTACCAAATTAAGAACTCTTAAGCACGCGCTCTTATTTCATCATGATTCTTAAGCTTAGGATGAGGAAGGTCTTGTGCTACAGGGGACTTCACATCAACTCTGATGAACTTCTTTGAGAATCGGTCAATAATTGATGAGAGTATCAAAGAATATATCATGAATACAAGCAGGAGGTTAAGTATTATTCTCATCTGCTCTACTTCGTAGAGCAGGAAGGTGAAAGCAACCACTGCTACGGCTATGCCCTTTGGCATGTTCAGAGCTATAAAGAGTTTCTCTTTAAAAGAATAATCTTCTCTCCGCAGGATAATGAAAACAGATGCTGCTCTGCTCAGGACAAGTAAGAAGAACAAGAACGAGGATTTAAAAAAGAAGCTCAAAGTTAAAGGAAACTTTATCATAAGACCTACAAGTACGAACACAAGGATTTCAAGAGCATTGGAGAGCATATAACTAAACTCCTGTAACTGGAGTTTCTCCTTAACATAAAGGTTTCCAAAGAGCAAGCCAAGAGTGGCAACTCCTAGTACGCCGTTACCGTGAAGGTTCTCTGCTAGTATATAAGCCAGAAGAGCCGCGGTTATTATACCAACAGGGGAGAACTCATGAGAGTACACTTTCTGCATGGTCTTAAAAACAATTAGGCCAATAACAACACCCGCACCAATACCAACAACTATCTGAGCAAGAAAAGCCGGTATCTGAGCTATAAATGATGATACGAAATCGTCTTGTCCAAGCTCAAGATTATTTATGATGTCAAGTATAAGGAAAGGTAATATGACTACTAGGGGTGTGTTAATAATTGCTTCTATTTGTAAAAGCCCGAAGACCTTCTTAGCTCTCGGGCTTACAAAGTCCTTAAGCATTACGAACACAGAGCCAGGGTCTGTCCCAATAATTATCACAGCAAATATTATTGAGAAAAGAATGTTCTGAATAGTAATGGTCTCAAAGAATAGTTTGCTAGTGAAGTAAGTAATGGATACCGCGGAGAATAGCATAAATAGAAGGATAATCTTAAGGGCGGAGACTGATAGAATATTTACTTCTTTAAGCCGGAACCGTGAAGAGCCGTCAAAGACAATCATTACTAAGGCTAGAATGCTTATCCCTACAAGAAAGGAAGGAGAAAAAAAGAATAACGGTTCTCCGTTATAATCAAGGCGTCCTAGGATTATCCCGAGGAGTATGAGGATGAGGATGTTCGAGATTCTTAGTTTTTTGGAGAGCAAAGAGCAGAGGATTCCGAGCAGCAGGATGACTGCTATGTTAGTCAACACGATTAGCGAATTAGACGGATCCATAATGCTAAGACCTCTTTTTTCTGAATACCTAGAATATTTAACTTAATAAGAGAGGTTTATAAATTTATTGGTATAAAAAAATATTATATTATTAAATTAATTATTATGAATCCCTAACAAAATTTAAATAAGTAGGAGTATTATTTTTCTTTGTTAATGACAGAAGATAATATTAATCGGGTTTTTGAAGAAGTAATAAAAGAGATTAAACCTGAAAAACAGGAGTTTAAACAAGTAGATGAGACTATAAGAAAAATCAATGTTCTTCTTAAAAAAAATAATATAAAGGCCGAATGCATTGCCGGAGGTAGTTATGCAAAGGGCACGATTCTCAAAAATGATTTTGACATTGACTTGTTTGTAAGGTTTGATTATGCTTATAAGGATAAGGATATCTCTGGGTTGCTAGGAAAAGCCATTAAGCCTCTTGGACCAGAACTGGTGCATGGAAGCAGGGATTATTACCAGCTAAGAGTGGATGGTCTGCTCTTTGAAATTGTGCCTGTGCTTAGGATAAGTGATTATAAAAAAGCAGTTAATGTTACTGATATGAGCCCTTTGCATGTTGATTATGTTAAGAAGCACATGATAAAAAAACCTTGGCTTGGTGATGAGATAAGACTGGCAAAGCAGTTCTGTAAAGCAGCACGGGTGTACGGAGCTGAGAGTTATATAAGGGGCTTCTCAGGGCATGTGCTTGACCTCTTAATAATATATTATGGTGGGTTTAAGAACTTATTAATGCAAGCAAGTGTGTGGGGCAGTAGGGTTATTATAGACCCTGAGGCTCATCTAAGCAACCCTTTAGAGCAATTAAACAAATCAAAGGTGCTCTCGCCTATAATAATCGTTGATCCGATCCAGCCGGATAGGAATGCCGCAGCAGCAGTTAGCAGAGAAAAGTTTGAGTTATTCAAACAGAAAGCTAAGGAGTTCCTTGAAGAGCCAAGTAAAGAATTCTTTGAAGTAAAGAGGATAAGTGTTGAAGTTCTTAAAAATAAAGCTAAGAATGACTGGTTAATAATCCTAAGAGCAAAACCTCTAAGAGGAAAAGAGGATGTGATAGGAGCTAAGGTAATGAAGTGTTTTGAGCATATTGAAAGGCATCTTAGGAGGAATGAGTTTTGTATATTAGAGTGTGGATGGGAGTTTGACCCGGAGGAGAGCTTATTATATTACATTATAAGGAAAGAGAAATTATCTGATAAAATAATTATTAAAGGCCCGCCTATAAGAGTAAGGAAGAATGCTAGGATGTTCAGGAGTAAGCACAAAGAAGTGTTTGAGAAGAAAGGAAGATTATACGCTAAAGAAAAAAGAAAATACAACACTCCTAAGGAACTTCTTAAGGACTTAATCAAAGAGGAGTATATTAAGCAAAGAGTTAGGAAGATGAGCTTTTTAAACTGTTCCTAAAAACCTTTTAAGAACCACAATAAGGAACTAATGAACCCCCTACTATGAACTCGCGGATAAGCGCTAAGGGCACCGTTCAGAAGCTAAAAGATTCTTATTTGCAATTAACCAGGTAAACAGTATTCTCAGCCATAAAGCGAAAATTCGGACCTGGCGTAAGCTCTACAACATATGCTGCTCAAAGAGCAGAGCTCTATTGCAGAGCAATAGCACATAACATAATTAATTTAATTCAAAAACTTTTTCAACGCAGCCCTTTCTTACCGCAATATTTAAATATAAACACCTCCTACCCCCTTAGTAAGTTTCACTATTTCAGGGGGGTAATCGAGATGAGGGTTGGAAAGCTATCTCTATGCTTTGTTCTTGGATTAATGATAATGCTTCTGAGTATTATAAGCGTAGCTGCGTATTATCCTTATTATTATCATTACAGAGTACGCCCTTACCACTCTTATTACAGGCATTATTATGCACCCGCTGTTTTTTATTATGCGCCTCTCTATGTGTATAGTTGGGGTTGGTATGTGCCTTCTTATTATTACTACAAGTATTATCCTTACAGGTATTATTATAGACCTTATTACAGGCCTTGTTACTGGTGGGGTTGCTGGTAGTAAGAAAGGCTGAATAGAGTGTTAATTAAATATTCTGAACTTTGAAGAATTCTTTTAGAATAAAAAAAGGTTTTTATGGATTAAAAGAAAAAACTTTTTAAATCCTATTTTTTTCTCTTGTCATAAATTGATGGATGAACCGGTCATTTTCATGGCTTGTTCATACTGGAAACATTAAGGATTTCTTATTGTTTCCTATCCGAAGTCGTGGTTTCAGAAATAAGGATACAAGGATAAAATAAGAAGTCATAATAGGGAGTACATAGGAAGTATATAATTGGTACGGGTGATAGTGATGGCGCGTATGCATTCAAGAGCAAAGGGTAAGAGCAGGAGTACTAAGCCTAGTAGGAAGGTTGTTCCTAGCTGGGTGAAGTATAAGCCTAAGGAAGTAGAACTCTTAGTGGTTAAGTATGCTAAGGAGGGGAAGACTCCTTCCCAGATAGGAATATATCTTAGGGATGAGTACGGCATCCCTGATGTTAAGCTAATAACTAAGAAGAGTATTACTAAGATAGTAGAAGAGCGGAAGCTCTTAAAGGAGGTGCCTGAAGATTTGATGGCATTGATAAGAAAGGCCATCCTTATAAGGAAGCATTTGGCTGAGAACAGGAAAGACAAGCCGGCTCTCAGGGGATTGCAGTTAACAGAGTCAAAGATAAAGAGGCTTACTAAGTATTATAAGAGGAAAGGCAGATTACCAATTACATGGAGGTATGATCCTAAGAGGATACGGCTTTTAGTAGAATGAAGCTGAGAATAAGCTGTGTAGTAAGGGAGATGAGTAAGGAAACATGAGTTCTGGTAAGTTCAAGGATTTTGAAGCAGCTCTTTTAAGAGCTGCTGAGGAGTTCAGGAAGATTAAGAGGACGGAAATTATTAGGCTTATTAGTAACTTGGATGCGGATGGGATTAGTGCTGCTAGTATTATTATCAGGGTGCTTGAGAGGCTTAATTTTTCTTACTCAGTGTCTATCTTGCACCAGTTAAAAGAGGAGAACGCAAAGGAACTTGCGGAAGAGGATTATGAGTATTATGTTTTTTGTGATCTTGGCTCTGGGCAGTTAAGTCATATTAATAAATATTTTAAGGGTAAGCAAGTATTTGTGTTTGATCATCATGAAGTTCAAGGGGTGGCTGATGGGAATGTTGTTCATATTAATCCTCATGAGTTCGGTTTTGATGGCTCTTCAGAGATAAGTGCTGCTGGTGTTTGCTTCTTGTTCGCCAGAGCAGTTGATAAGAAGAACGAGGACTTGGCTCATCTTGCGGTTATTGGTGCGATCGGGGATGTGCAGGAGAAGAATGGTTTTCAAGGTTTAAATAAGGTTATTCTTGAGATTGCTGTTAGTAAGGGAAGGATTAAGGTTGAGAAGGGTCTTAGGTTGTTTGGCTTGCAGACAAGGCCTTTGCATAAGTTGCTTGAGTACAGCTCTGATATTAGCATACCTGGTGTGACTGGTAATGAGTCCGGAGCAGTGCAGTTCTTAAAGGAGATTGGTGTTGAGCCTGTTGATAATGAGGGGAAGTGGAGGTGTTTTAGTGGGCTTACAGATGCTGAGAAGAAGAGGCTTGTGGCGGGTATTATTATGAAGAGGCAGGCGGCTGGGGTTAGGAACCCCGAGGATGTGTTTACTAATGTTTATGTTCTTCCAGATGAGAAGCCAGGGTATTTCAGGGATGCAAAGGAGTTCTCTACTCTGCTTAATTCTTGTGGTAGGCTGGGGAATGCTTCTCTGGGTATTGGGGCTTGTCTGGGGGATGAGAAGCAGAGGTTGATGGCGGTTAGTAGCTTGAAGGATTATAAGAAGGAGATTGTTTCATCAATGAATTGGTACAAGGATCATGTTTCAAGCGGCTCTGATAGGATTATTAAGGGCAGGAATTATATTATTATTAATGCAAAGGATAATGTTCTTGCTACAATGATAGGCACTATTGCTAGTATGATTTCTAAGAATAATGATTTAGAAGATAATGTTTTTGTGCTGAGCATGGCTCGTAATCCTGATAATACTACTAAGGTTTCTCTGAGGATTACAGGTAATCCTGATGGTGTTGATTTGAGGAGTATTGTATCTGAGCTTGTGGAACGTGTTGGTGGTGAGGCTGGTGGGCATCAGTACGCTGCAGGTGCTGTTATTGATACTGATAAGGAGGGTTTGTTTATTGAGGAGGCGAAGGCTTTGTTTGAGAGTTTCAGAGTCTAATTCTTTTTTTTGTTTTTCTTTGTTAAAGCTTGTGTGGCTTCGCCTCAAAACAATTTATAACTACTAAACAGTGGTTAAAATCGAAACATTTATAAATAAGAAGTGTGTAAGATTAAAAAAAACATTCAAAGATATTCAAAAATCAATAAAAAAAAGCCAGGTAAAAAATAAAGATAACACGATAACATGATCACAACGATAAAAAATATATATGTTAAAATAAAAGAAAGGAGGTTTAATCAAAAAAAAATTAAGTAAGAGGTGAGAAAATGAATGAAAAGTATCTTGGTATTGTAGAGATTCCTTCTTTAGGAATAGCAAACTACACAATAGATACAGACATAGGCCATGGTAGGAATAAT
>DRSY01000109.1 GCA_011372335.1 Candidatus Woesearchaeota archaeon
ATAATAATTTAACCCTTGAAGAAATATCTAAAGTACAGTTATCTGAGAATATAAAGCAACCAATAGGCCCTGTTGGAAGAGCTGAGTCAATACCAAGAGCTAAGAAACTTGTTGAGAGGCTTAGAGGCAGGCTTATTACTAGGAATGAGTTTGCCAGTATGATAAAAATACCGCCAACAACGGTTAGAGAAGCATATTATTATAACAACCTTGAGCCAAGGATTAAAGAAGCAGTGGGGAAAGGAGAAATAAGTTATTCAATAGGGGTTCAGATAGGGCGGCTGGATAAAGAAGAGCAAGAAAAAGTGCTAGGTAAGGTCCGAGCAGGGCATTTAAAGAGTGCAAAACAAGTAGGTAGATTCGTAACCGACCTTAAGAAAAGAAGAGGGGTTTCTGAAACTCTTGAATTAATACTTCAAGAAGAAGACAAGGAAGGGTATCTCCGTGATAAGGTTAAAGATTATTCTTCGAGTCTAAGAGAAGCTGCTTCTTATCTCAGAAGCTTATTCATACTGCTCGGAGAGAAGAAAGAAGCCAAGGAAGTAATAAGCAAGGCTAAACTTCATACATGGGTTTTAGATGAGTTAGTAGAAAGCGTATCCAGGCACATGGATACTTTTGAGGAAAGGCTAAAGGCTTACAACAAGGAAGGATTGGAGAACGCTTTGCATCCAGAGAAAAAAGGCCACATCCTGGATATTATTCTCAGAGAGAGGAAAATAAATAGTAAGGGAGAAACAGCAACCGATCTTATAAAAATAGCAAAAGAAAAGAACGTGCTTATTAACCGAGTTTATAGGGATAAGAACCAGCCAAGAAGAACAAATACAATAGAATACAGGGAATACATAGAAGTTCTGGCCAATAATATAAGACAATTAGGGATTCTTAGCCCGGTACTCCTTGTTCCGAGGAAGACAAGAGGAAAAGATTACAGGCTCGTTGAAGGAGAAACAAGGTGGAGGGCTTCAACAAAGGCCGGGTTAAAAAGAATCCCTGCTATTATTGCTGACCTGGATGATGTATCTTGTTATATAATACAATTAGCAGCCGATCTTCACAGAAAGGATTCCCCTGTTGAAAGAGCACAAGCATTGTCTCAGTTAAGAGAAGAGAAGAAGAAACTAAAGAGGTATTCTAAAAGAGAATTTGCTAAGGAGATAGAAGCATTCATAGGTATGAAACCCGTAGAGGTGCGGAAATATATGAGATTCTTAGACCTGGATAAGGGTACTAAGCAACTGGTTTATAATAAGACTATAAGCTTCACAGCAGCTCTTGAATTATCAAGGGTGAAGGATACAAAGCAAAGGAGAGACCTATGCAAGATTATTGTAGCAGAGAACATCCCAAGTCAAAGCGTAAAAAGGCTTGTGAGCAACACTTTACAAACCAACCAATGGTATAAAGGCGTTCAAGGTAAGGAAAAAGACTTCTTAGAAGCATGTGAAGTAGCAGGACGAGAAATGGCTGAGAGGAACATAGTTTATAAGACCATAATATCTCTGATTAGATTGCACTATTTACTAGAGAACTTGCCAGGAGAAGAGAAGTTCTACCGGGAAGCTAACTTAGTAAGGAGTTATGCTTTTTTCAAGCACACCCTTAAAGGGTATAAAGAGGTTATAAAAAAATGATTCTTTATGCCCAAGGAGAATTTTGAATAAATTTTTAACTATTTCTCTGAAGAGCCATGAACAAGTTGAATTATCCAAGCAAAGAACTTTATGAGGCATTCCATCTAAGAACTTCGCCAGGTTATCAAAGAAGGGGTTTTGTGAGGGGAAATATTAATGAATTGTTTAAAAGAACGATATTCTAGAAACCCTGGGCTGCTCCTTTGTTTAGAGGAAGAAAATATTCATTACCAGGAAGCCTCCCATAGCATTCTTCCAAAGAGATAAGTCTTAACAATTAACTTTAAAAAAACTTCTTAATTCTGGTTCTCATATGACTCTCTACATGATTGGGCTTGGCTTATGGGATGAGAAGGATATTAGTGTGAAAGGATTAGAAGCTGTGAGGCGGTGTGACAAGCTCTTCTTTGAAGCTTATACATCCAAGCTCGGTGTGAGTGTTGATAAGCTAGAAGGATTCTATGGGAAAAGAATCATAGTCGCTGATAGGAGCATGGTTGAGACTCAGACTAATAAGATACTAAGCCCTGCTAAGAATAGCAATGTTGCCTTCCTCGTAGTAGGGGATGTTTTCAGCGCTACCACCCACGTTGACTTATACTTAAGAGCGAAAAAAGAAGGGGTTGATGTTATTGTTATTAATAACGCTTCGATTCTTAACAGCATAGGTGTTGTTGGGCTGGAGCTTTATAAGTACGGGAGAACCACTTCAATTCCTTTTCATAACAAGCACGTCATAACACCTTATGATGTGGTAAAGCAGAACAAAGCACAAAAGCTACACACACTACTACTCCTGGATATTGATGCAGAGCATAATAGCTACATGACAATCAGGGAAGCAATAGAATACCTCTTAGGAGTTGAGGATAAAAGGAAGGAAGGCGTGTTTACGAGAGCAACAAGGTGTGTGGGTGTTGCAAGGCTTGGGAGTGAGAACCCAGAGATTATTTATGGCACAGCGGATGAGTTACTACAACTTGACTTCGGAGAGCCACTCCACACCCTCATAATCCCTTCTGAGTTACACTTCATAGAAGAAGAAGCATTAAACCAGTGGCGCGCTGATAAAAGAAAAATACGTGGTGAATCATAGAAGACCAAACAAAAACCAAGGGGTTGATGTTAATAAGAATAAAGGGGTGATTACTATTTCTGCTCGTTCCAATGAAGAGGGTAAGAAGGGTTTTTAAGGGAAAAATATTTAAACCGTGTTTAGTAATCTAAGCTTTATACATGGCTTTATAAAAAACTTTTTAATAAAATAATTTTTAATCATTATTCCGGATTAATTAAAAAGAGGTGCGTGGTTGGTTCCAGCGGGTAAGAATATGCAGCTTTTTTCTAAGCATAGGAAGAACAAGAAGGGTATGTCGCCTTTGATAGCCACCATTCTCCTCATAGCCTTTGCTGTGGCTCTTGGAACAATGATTATAACCTGGGCTCCTCAGCTGGGTGAAAGCAAAACCCCTGATTGTTCTGCTATTAGCATGTTTATAAGTCCTTATTTGTGTTACGCTGAGAACATGATACGGATGAGTGTTAGGAATACTGGTGCTCCTGTAGCAGGATTAGCTCTGCGGATAGTGGATGATACTGGTGAGACTATCAGGAATCTGCCTAATTCCAGTATTAGTAAAGGCGGGCTTTTTAAGAGGGATGTGCCTCACATAATTTCAAAGACAGCTCCGACCCGTGTTTCTCTCATCCCAAGCATATTATTTAACGGAGAAGTCGTGCAGTGTGACAAGCCAGTTATTGATATAGCCGACCTCCCCTCCTGCGAACAATAAAGTTTTTTAATACTCCCCTCTTTCTCATAATAATATGAGGTTAAGCCTTGATATTCGTAAATCCTTAGAGGAGAATGCCGCTGCTTATTTCGAGAAGGCTAAGAAGGATAAGAAGAAGCTTGAAGGAGCAAGGAGGATAGTTGAGAAGTATAAGGAGAAGCTAAGAAGCTTGGAAGAGAAGAGTAAGGAGTGTGGTGAGCAGCGGATTATTGTTAAGAAGAAGCCTCGTAGGGAGTGGTACGAGAAGTTCAGGTGGTTTATTAGTTCTGACGGATTCCTTGTTATCGGGGGCAGGGATGCTACTACTAATGAGATTATTATTAAGAAGTACGCTGAGAAGAATGACCTCGTCTTCCATACAGACATGGCAGGCAGCCCTTTTGTTATTATTAAGAACAATGAAGGCAGAGAAATACCTGAGTCAACTATTAATGAAGCAGCGGTATTCACAGCTGTGTTCTCAAGGGCTTGGAAGCAGGGCTTCTCAACCCTTGCTGTTTTTAGTGTTAAGCCAGAACAAGTGTCAAAGAAGGCAAAATCAGGGGAGTACCTTGCAAAAGGGGCTTTTATGATTTATGGCGACACCACGTATTATCATCCTGTGATGAGCTACGCTGTTGGTACTTATAATGATAAAGTGATGGGCGGTCCTCTCAGCGCGGTTAAGAAGAATTGCAAAGCTTATGTTGAGATCGTGCAGGGGGATGAAAAGCTGAGCGATGTTGCAAAGATGGTGAAGAAGAGGATTGGCGGAGAGCTTGATGATATACTCCGAGTGCTTCCTCCGGGTTCAAAGATTAAGAAATAAGAGATTTAAGGTTATTACAAGGATTATTGATCTAGAACCAGTCCTCATAGAGTTCTTCTTCTAATTCCTCCTCTTCTGCTTCTGATAAGAAAAACTCTTTGTACTCCCTCCCTTTTTTCTTTCTCATCAAAGAAAAAAGGAAGCCACACATTTATAAATAATTTTCGGAAAAAATGTAAGATTTTCCATACTGAAAAAGAAAGATTTATAAAACATTATTAACCTAATAAGTTTTTGTGATTAAAAAATGGCAAACCCAAGAATGATTCCATCACATACAGCCGAGGTTCTAGTGTGAGCTCTAGCGCCTTTTTTAATCACAGCGTCTATTTTTCTCTCAAATGATAAAGGTCTTCCAGAACAAGAACCTAAGATTAAGAAAGGTGCTTGTTAGAACCATACTCAACAAATTTTAAAATGATACAAACCCCCCAAAAAAACGGATGAGATGAGGAGAATGAGTGTAAAACCAAAGAGTAAAAAAGCTTTAGTAGTTAAGAATGTGACTAAAGCGTTCCATGACAAGACCAAGATATTACCTACTTGGCTTAGGAGAGATAGTCAGAAGACTAAGTTCTTTGCAGTAAATAATGTCTCATTCAGTGTTAAGGAAAGCGAGATATTCGGGATCCTAGGTCCTAACGGGTGTGGTAAGTCAACCCTTATAAGGATGATAAGCACTTTACTATTACCAGATAAGGGCGAGATACGAGTATTCGGTTTTGATGTTATTAAGGAGCCTGAGAAAGTCAAAGAGTTTATTAACAGGGTCAGTGTAGAGGCAAGTTTTTTTAAGAGGCTAAGCGCTAATGAGAACTTATTGTATGCTTCCAGGATTTATGGCTTGAACCCTAAGAAAGCAAAGCAGAAATTCACACAAATCCTTAAAGAGTTAGGTTTTCCTTTGAACAAGCTGAACCAGCCAATGGAGAATTTTAGTAGGGGGTTACAGCAAAAAGTGAGTATTGCTCGTGGCTTCCTAACCGACCCAGTAATGATATTGCTTGATGAGCCAACCACTGGGCTTGACCCAAAGTCAAAACTGGATGTGCAGAGGTTCATAAAGAAGATACACAGAGAGCAGGGCATAACCATTCTCCTTACAAGTCATGACATGGAAGAGGTTGACAGGCTATGCCATAGAATAGCAATCATGGATAAAGGAAAGATTATAGCTCTTGGAACAAGCCAGGAATTAAAAAAGCTTGTAAACAATGAGGACGTATATGTTCTTAACACTAGTGATAACCAGAAAGCAATGCATATATTAAAGCAGATAAGAACAATTAAAAAGTTAAGATTAGATGATAATAGAATAAGCTTTTGCACCAAAGACTTGGATAGTGTGATGAATATATTAACAACAATGCTGAGGAAGAAGAAAATAAGACTCAGAAGCTTCAGCCAGGTAAAGCCAACCTTAGAGGATGTTTTCCTTAAACTAACAGGCAAACCAATAATTGACAAGGAATGTGAGCTTGAGAAAGAAGTCGAGTTTTGAAGGCAGATTAAAATGTTGTATAAAAAAGAAAAGTATGGGGAAGAGAAAGAAAAAAAGAAAGAAAAAGAGAAACGGGTGCGAAGAAGAATAATCCAGTTGTTGGCTTTCTTTTTCAGAGAGCTTGATATGAAGAAAAGGAGTTATGCCTGGCAGCTTGTCTGGCTAGTATACGACTTGATGTGGGCATTATCCGTCGGATTCCTAGGTATGGGAGTGAAGAGTGTGACTAGTGTTAACATAGACACTCAGAGTTATGTGCTCTACCTGCTCGTAGGCTCGTTCATCTGGACTTATCTGAGCTCATTATTCTATATTGTGAGCTGGTCAATTACCTGGGAGCGATGGGAAGGCACAATCGAGTACACATTCATGGCGCCTGTGAAAAGGATTATACAATTAGTAGGTAACTCAATATTCGCAATCCTGTACGGGCTTGTGAGAATGATAGTTGTTTTTGTGCTTGCCAGCGTGGTGTTCAACATAAGCCTTGCAAATGTCAACTTCGTATCAGCAGGTGTCATCCTAGTACTGGCATCAATATCCTTCATAGGCTTTGGGATGATAGCAGCAATCCTCCCACTCATCAGTCCTGAATTCGGTGATAAGACTGTGATCATGATAGAAGCAGTGATAATGACAGTGTCTGGAATATTCTACCCAATCAGTGTTCTGCCAGTGTTTGTGCAGTACATATCAAAAGTAATACCAGCGACTTATGCTCTTGAAGGTATAAGACAGGCAGTGATAAAAGGAGCAGACCTGATTAGTCTATGGCCACAAATATGGCCCTTACTAGTACTAGGAGTAGTGCTAATCCCCTTAGGAGACTTTATGTTCAGACTAGCAGAGAGGCACGCTAAGAAGACTGGTAAGCTGAAGAGGAACGGATAAATTATTTTTCATAAGTTTTTTTAACATCATACCTCTTCTTACATTTATGACAAGTATTGATGACAAGAGGAATGAAATAAGGTTTTCGCTTTAATCCTTCTTGAATCCATGCAAACCTTTTTATATAACTAATTATTTTTCAACAATCCATAACGTGTTCGCTAAAGGGGGTTTAGAAAGGTGATGCTTATGAGGAAAGAATTAATCATTACAAGTCTTGTGCTGCTCGGCACGCTTAGTGCTTTATTAATCTTAACGGGTTGCAAGCCAGAGCGTGTTACAAGAACCTCAGAGCCTCTTTTCAATAATAGTCTTAATGAGAAGATAGAGAACCTCACGGTTGTTGAGGAGCCCGAAGAGTTTGAAGAGTTCATGTTCAACTATACGCCTAGGAATGATTCAAAGTACGAGATAGCAGAGGATGATGTCTTCACAATAACAAGAGGTAATTTTACAAGTACTGAGATAAGCTTCTTTGGTGTAATGCTAGGAGACTCTTATGACAGTGTTATTAAGAGGCTTGGGATACCTGATGTTATGTTCATACCAGCAGACCAGAGTTATAAGAATCTTGAGTACAGAAAAAGGATTGGTATTAGCGGTAAGTTCTCTGGATTAACCTTCCACTTAGAGAACGATACTGTGACCAGGATCACTGTGAAGCCTGCTTTTAACAAGTACCTCCATGGTAACACAAGCATAGGAACTGATAAAGAGGTTATCTACGCTCTCCTGGACCTACCGGACTACCAGGATTTCGTGTCTGTGTTCAGAGTCTTCCATTACGTGGAGAAAGGAGTAGAAATATATTTTAAGAACAGGTATGTTAATCGGATATCTTTCGTGTTTCCAAAAGAGTTTAAAGGAGTGGAGTACGTTACTGCTCAGAAAGTATCACAGGAAGGCGTACTGGTTAACGTCACAGAGCCTGTCCTGACAGAATGAACTAAGTCCCTCCCAGCAGCCTTAATTATTAATAAGGCTTCAGTATTTATTCTTATGGCAGAGCAAAGAAAAGAGAGTCTTATTAATAAAAAAACCTTTTTTTCTTTTTAGAGAACAAGATTTAAAAAAACAGAGATTCTCCTGTCCCAGTATGCTCTGCTTAGGCATAGAATCAACTGCTCATACATTCGGGATTAGTATTGTTAATGATAAAGGTAAAAAGGTACTCTCAAATATTATTAGTGCTTATAAGACTAAGACAGGCGGGATTGTGCCTTCAAGAGTAGCAGATCACCACGTGGAAGCTGTTAAACCTGTTCTTAGAAGAGCATTAGACCAAGCAAGGATTAAGCCTGATGAGATCGACCTGGTTGCTTTCAGTCAAGGACCAGGAATAGGCCACACCCTCAGGATAGGTGCTGGGCTTGGAAGAAGCCTTGCCATCCTGCTGGGAAAGCCTTTAATAGGGGTTAATCACTGCATCGCCCACCTCGAAGTCGGGCGTTTCCTCACAAAAGCAGATGACCCTGTGCTGCTCTACGTCTCTGGTGCTAACACCCAAGTAATTGCTTACGAAGCAGGGAGGTACCGTGTATTCGGAGAAACCCTTGACCTCGGAGTCGGTAATTTTCTTGACAGCTTTGCCAGGCAGCTAGGCTTAGGCTTCCCAGGAGGACCAAGGGTGGAGGCGTTCGCAAGGAAAAGCACAAAGTACATTAAGCTGCCTTACAGTGTTAAGGGAATGGATATAAGCCTCGGAGGCTTAGATACTAATCTTAAGCAGAAGATTAAGTCAGGGAAGTATTCTAAGAGTGACTTGTGCTTTAGTGTGCAGGAAACAGTGTTTGCTATGCTCGTAGAAGTAGCTGAGAGGGCGATGGCTCATACAGGTAAGAATGAATTACTACTCGGAGGAGGCGTTGCTTGTAATAAGAGGCTTCAGGAGATGTGCAGAGTTATGACAAAGGAAAGAGGAGGTAAGACTTTCATCCTGCCCAACGAGTTCCTTGTGGATAATGCTGCTATGATAGCAATAACCGGTCTTGAGATGTACAAGGCGGGTATGAGCACAAACCTTAAGGATGCTGGGATTAAGCCTTATGAGAGAACAGACGATGTGAAGGTTGAGTGGCGTTAAAGGTTTAATACATCGGATTTAAGCGAAAAGAGTTTTGTTAATAAAGAGGTTTCTTGTCTTGTGTGTTCTGAACACTTCTATAAAACAAATTTTTTTGAAGTCTAAAGAAGTGTTGTTCTGAGTTTTAAAACCACACCCAAAAAAACGTTTTTCTGAACGTTTTTTTAAACAAAAACTTCTTTGTTCTTCTTCATCATAATAATCCTCACCTCTAAGTCCTTAGCCTCATTATGAAAAACAAGGCTTGCTCTGTGATAAGTATTATTCTTGTTCTCAATCAGAAAAAACCCTTCTTGTAAGAGAAGCTCTTTTATCTTGTTCTTCAAATAGTTCTTTAAGAGTATAACATTCTTAATGTACTCATCATAATCCTGAATAGTATTATTAATGATTATGAACCCGTGCTTCATACCATCAAAATCATCTCCTCATCTCATTTAAAAACCCCACGCGAATACCTGTCCAGTGAAGAACGAAAAACTTACGAAAAAATGAAAAATTTTATTCTAGTTTGTTAAATCAAAACCAAAAAACCTCCTTTTTTTCTGATTATAAGGGTCAGACACCATTATTCACATCCGACAATTACTCTTCCCTCTTATTTACGAGGTTCTGAGCAACTATGACCG
>DRSY01000163.1 GCA_011372335.1 Candidatus Woesearchaeota archaeon
AAGTAATCTGTGCTTCTCCTACTTGTATAAACACTAACTTCCCCTACACGCCCTACACGCCCTGCTTTTTCCTCAAGCGTTGCGCCTACATAAACCTCTGCTTTCATCTCACTACTTAAAAAACAGGGTTGCCCTTTATATACTTTTCTGGTTATGATTTTCAGTAAGCAACCCTAACTCAAACTATTTCTTCTTTATAACAAAAAACCTTTTTTTATTTCGTTTTTAGTTGCTGATTACAAAAAACTTATTTACATAATACACGTGCATAATTTCAATCTTATTTGTACCTATATAAACCTTTAAATACTCTTAAAACTTCCGTATCTCCGCCATGCCAGAAGACCCTTTTTTGCTTGTATCACTCGAAGAATCTGAGTCAAAAGAACTAGCAAAAGTCATAAGTAACAAGACTTCCAGGAAGATACTTAACTTACTCAGTAAAAAGAACGCTACAGAGACAGAGATTGCGAAGGAACTACAACTCCCTTTATCAACTGTTCATTACAACCTCCAGCACTTACTCAAAGCGAATCTTGTAAAAACAGACGAGTTCCATTACTCTGAGAAAGGTAAAGAAGTGAATCATTATTCTCTTGCCAATAAGCTAATCATTATTGCCCCTAAGAAAGCCACAAAGGAAACATTTATGCAGAAACTTAAGGACCTTCTCCCTCTTACTATAATCGCCTTGGTTGCTTCAGGCCTGATTAGATTAATAACTCTGCTCCGCTCACAGACTTCAAAACTCCTGGTTGGCACTCCTCTTCGAGAAGCCACTATCAAAGCACAAGAAGTAGGAAGTATGAGAGGAGGAAACTTAATAACAAGGGGTGTAAGTAATATAAGCCAGGCAGCAGAGCCGGTTATACGAGTAACACAGCTTTCAAAGCCTAACCCCGCGTTATGGTTCTTACTAGGAGCACTCTTCATAATACTCCTCTTATTACTACGTTACTTGCTTGTTACTAGGAAGAAAAAAGCCTAAAAACAGGATTCTTTCCTGCATCTAGGTTCTTAGCGCAGCATAAAACGTATCGAACACAGGCATGTCTGTTGTAACACTTATAAAATCATGACCTAAGTGTTCACACACATCCTTTATTGCATGGATGTGATGCTCTATTTTATCCCTATAATTCCTGATAAGCCTATTACTAATAAAAGTCCTTAGCTTTGTATGAAGCTCGCTGTCCTCAAGTATTATATCACCATAAAAAGGAAGCCTCCTCTCATCCGGGTCAAGCACCTGCACAACAACCACTTCGTGCTTTGTAAACCTCGCAAGCACTTCTTTTATCTCCTCGATGTCATAAAGGAAGTCTGAGATTATCACTATAAAACTCTTTGACTTCAAATACTTCTTGTACTCGTCAAAAGCCTTTCTTAACTCTGTTTTCCCTCTTATCTTAAGCTTCTCAAGTATCCCAAGAATAGCAAGCAAATGATTCATACCTTTTCTCGCTCTTAAATAATTCAGGTTCTCAGCAAAGGTTGAGAAATTGAACTTCTCATTATTCCTCATAGCCATATAAGCAAAGCCCAAACCTATCATGCTTGCGTAGTCAAACTTGGTTATCTTCTTTCCGTAATTCATGCTAGCACTAGCATCAACAACAACATGTACAGTCATGTTTCTCTCTTCCTCAAACTGTTTCACAAAGAACTTGTTTGTCCTTGCGTAGACTTTCCAGTCAATCGCCCTGAAATCATCTCCAGGCGCGTAATCCTTGTAATCTGAGAAGACAAGGCCTTGGCCTTCAGCATGACTCTCTCTTTCTCCCTGATACCTTGATAATACTCTTTTCTTTAACACAATGTTAAAACGGTCCAGTTCCTTCAAAAAGGATATGTCTATCATGATCCTACTCCGCCCGGCTTTTTATTCTTATTCATTTCACTACCCGCTTCGTCTCTCACATCTCATCTTTATCTTATTTTATTTCATTATCTCTCTTATAACATCATCAGGAGTCTTTCCTTCCCTCTCAGCCTTGAAATTAAGTATAATCCTATGTCTCAGCACAGGATACGCCATGTCCTCTATATCCTTCACACTCACATACTTCCGCCCATTAATCAACGCCTTTGCTTTCGCAGCAAGGATTAAGCCGATACTTGCTCTGGGGCTAGCGCCGTACTCAATCAAATCCTTTGCTGTTCTTGTCTTAGTCACAATCTCAAGAGCTCTCTTCTTGATATCATCAGCGATTGGTACCTGCCTGGTTAAGTTCTGTAATAATCTCAGAGAATCCTTACTTAGAAGAGTCCTAACACGCCCAACACCCTGGGCTTTTGTGTACCTATTAATTATTTCCATCTCATCATCAAACCCAGGATAATTAACAAGGATTTTCAAGAGGAACCTGTCAATCTGAGCTTCTGGTAATGGATAAGTCCCCTCCATATCAATAGGATTCTGAGTTGCTAATACAAAGAACGGTTTGTCAAGTTCAAATGTCTGATTACCCACAGTGACTTGTTTCTCCTGCATTGCTTCTAAGAGCGCGGATTGCGTCTTCGGAGTCGCTCTGTTAATCTCGTCTGCCAATATTATATTAGCAAACACAGGTCCCTTTTGAAACCTAAAAGTCTTTTTTCCTTTTTCCTCCTCAATAACATACGTCCCTACGATATCGCTCGGCATAAGATCAGGCGTGCTTTGTATACGACTAAACTTCAAATCAAGCACATCAGCAATTGTCTTTATCATTGTTGTTTTTCCAAGCCCAGGATAGCTTTCAAGCAGAGCATTCCCACCGCATAGGATAGCCACAAGGATTTGCTCAATCACTTCCTCCTGTCCCACAATAACCTTGCTTATCTCCTTTGTAACATTACTGAAAGTGTCTTTTAACTTCTCAATATTACGAACACTATCAATTGCCTTAACCATTTTTTTACCTCCCCACGCTTTTTTTTTCACCTAGTTAATTCTTATTTTAATATAACGGGTTAAGTACGGTGGGCGCAGCCACCCCCTTTTATTTGTTTTTCTTATTTAACCTTTCTTTTTTAACCTTTTTTTCCTGGCCGTGCCTAGCATACTATATGTTCTTTATCTTCTGAGTATAATTCGCTGCTTGTTCTGCTTCATCAAGCACTTCTTGGTTGCTGAAAACATCAGGGTTAACCGCAACCTCTTGAGGGAGGCTTCCTTCTCTTAAACCTCCTTCTTCTGCTTCACTTATCCTATTAAAATCTATCTCGCTCATACTTGGATTCATATTAAGATCTATCTCCTCGTCGCCCAGCTTTGCAATACTTGCTTCTCCGTAAACAACTTCTGTTTCATTAAAAACAAGTTCTGTAATCTCTCCTTCTGCGTGTTCCTCCCCGCGCGGACTCATGAATCTAAGTTTTTCAAAAGGGATATCTATCTTGTTAAGATTAATATTAAGAGATGAGACAAAGATTATTAAGAAGACTATAACCACAGAACTGATTATACGGGTTATTATCTTTTTTGATTCTAACAAGTTACCACTGGATACCGTCCTCATCTTCTTCTTAAGCTCTGCAAACAAAGCAGCTGTCATAATATTTTCTTCATCCATGTTATCATGGGCTGTTCTGAGCATTTCCTTTATCTGAGGATTCGCATCCTCCATGGCTTTAAGCCTTAGTCTCTTTATTCTTATACTCGCACTTATAAAGAAGAAAACAGCACTTATCAACACAGGTATCAGGAGGATAAAAAGAAACCTGATATTAAAGAAAGAAATAATGAAGTATGCGAGGAAAAACACCATTACTGTGTCTAGAAAGGTGTTTATAAGAACAACTTTGAGTAACTCGGTCTTAACCTCGTTGAACAAATCTTTAATTCTTGCCATGTTTTTCTGCTCTTAAAAAAATCATTTTTTTTCTTAACTATCTTCCTTATTTTTATTTAAAACTCTTAAAAGCAATATTACAAAAGCAATATTACTCCAATATTAATTCACACTATTAATTCTTAGCATTAATCAGATACACCCAAATTCTTCTGAGTCATCAGTGTTCATTAAGCACGCAATAGTATCCTTCTGATCCTCGAGCTGGTTGTTAAGACTTCTAATTTGCTGGTTAAGACTGCTAATGGTGTTATTAAGACTAAGTATCTCTGCATAAGCCTTGTCAATTTGTTTTTTGTACACCTCTTTTTGTAAAGTTACCATTGTAAGCTCTGCCTGAGCCTCTGCTAATTCCGTCTTCTTATTTTCAAGTTCTGTTGCTTTTTGTTCATACAATAAATCATACTTCCTAATATCTGTTTCTGTGCTGGTAAGAGCTTTCTCAGCGTTTTTCAAAGCGGTTATGTTACTCATAAGATTATGTTCGCATACCCCTAGCTTAACGCTGAGATTATTAAATCTTTGATTAAGATTCTTAAATGTATACTGGTAATAAATACTCACACCACCAAAACCAACCAAGACTAGTATTATCATTAATAGAAGGAAAAGATTCACTTTTTTACCCATAAAACCCGTTGCCATTTTACTACATCTCTCACACATACCCGATGCCTGGTGTTATATGCTCAGGAGCTTTACCTGTTAAGCCTCCGCTCCCTTATCTTTCTAATACTAATCTCTATTAAAAAGATCGTTGCTGCTAGGAGTAGGAAAGGCCAGATGATTGTTGTTCTCTTAACCCTGCTTCTTTTTGAAGCACTCTTAACAAAATCAATAATATCCTTAACCTCTGAAGGTTTAAAAAGCTTTCCTCCGCTCATACTTACAACTTCTTCTAACCTTGGATTCATACCAAGGTACTGGTATTCCGTCTCATAATTAATAGCAAAAGTCTTTCCAAGCACTTGATGAAAACCAGGCTCCTCCAATATTAATTCTGCTGAGTACTGCTTCTCCCCAGTCCTAGTAAAGCTTAAACCCTCTGCATGAGGATACTTCTCGCTCTTAACAATAATCCTAACAGGCTTATTAACCCTGGAATCCTGGATTACCACGTAATAAGGCTCTTTCCTCTGCGGATCTCCTATACACCAATTAATAATCCTTGTTAATAATTTAGAATTCCTCTTATTAAGCAAGTCTCCAAGGTTATTATTCCCGCTAAACACATTAAGAGTAGCCACCCTGCCAAGGCCGTAGTTCCAAACAGTAACAGCAGGTTCTCCGTGCTGAGTTGTTATGAGAAGCTGAGCACTGCTCTTAGGCACCACTTGGTTGAAGCCGTAGAGAGAAGCATCAAGCTCTAAGCCCTGGGTGATGAAATGATACGGGTTAAGTATAAACAAATCAAATAACTCGCCGAACTTGGTTTCTTCAGGCTCACCAAACAATATCTTTAATTTATTCTCCTGACTCGCAGGGAAATAGATTCCCCCGCCATTATAAGCAATGTCTTTTAGGAACGCTTCATCAACATTCCTCCCAGTACCAACAGTGTATATTTTTACTCCGCGACTATTAATTGTCTTAGCGATGTCAAGGGTTTGCTTCCTAATATTCTCGCTGCCTGTGTTGCCATCAGTAATCATGATTATATTGTTAGTTCCGATATGGTTTTTGAGCAGGCTATAAGCACCACTGAGCCCCACATGAAAGAAGGATTGTCCTGGAGGTTGCTGTACCCTAGAAATCTTATCAATAAGCTCTTCTTTTATAAGAAATAGAGGTTGGAGTTCTTGAACTACTGCGCTCTTAGTGCTAAAAATAGTTACTCCGACACTATTATCCGGGCCTAAACTCTTAATCACACTCACAGCAAGAGCTTTCTCCACATCCTGAATATTAGACCTTATTCTTCTCAGACCACTCACTTTACCGGTTTGAGGGTCTCTTAAGACTTCATACCTGTCTCCGCTACTCCCAGAAAAATCAATGGCTAAAACAATATTACTAGAACCCCTCCTCCTAGCAGCCTTACCAACATATACTGGCAGGTATGATTCGAGTACTGAGTTCTTATAGTTTCCTCTATCAAAACTGTCAAAACCACCTATCACGAACAAGCCATTACCATAATATCCTCCTTCCTTATCAATAAGGTAATCAGCTAGTTTATCAACCCCTCTGAAACCAATTGGTTTATCATATATAATGACCGCGTAATAATCATTAACATTATCCGGGATGTAATCAAGCTTGGTCACATCATACAATTCATTTAGAATCTTCTCAATCGGCGCATACCCATCAATTACAAGCAACACCCTTGGTTTTTTAACCACGCTCACGGTTTTATAGAACACATTATTATTATCAAAATAGTCTTTCACAGAGTTAACCTCCGCGATTATCTTATGGTCACCCTCATCAAACTCTCTTTGAAAAACGTACCTGTCTTTCTTTGCAATCTCATTAATAATAACCTCGCCATCCACCATTACTTTTAGTCTCACCTGATCCGCGTTAAGGTTTATGATATTAACAATGTAAGTATTATTAACCCCTACTACTGTACTCTCAGGACCCAGAATATACACTCCGACCTCCTCCTCTTTCTCATCTAGCTTAATGGCACTTATAGTGCTATTCAGATTTGCTGCGAGCAAAGCTATATCCCCTAACTCAGTACCTTCATTAACATTACCGTCTGTTACTAGTAGAAGGTTAGTGTCTTTCTCAAGGTAATTAAGGATGCTATCTGCAAGATCTGATTCTAATCCAGAGCTAAGCGTCTTAACACTCACAGGAATCTGCTTCTCAAGTTCGTGTTTCAGTCCGGTGAGGAAGTCAGTATTCATTACTTTCATGGATGTCGTGTTATCAACGAGGATTAATAGTCTGGGCTCTCCAGGCGTGGTTGTTCTTACCTCTCCGAAAGGCTTTGCCAGCACTATTAGTAATGATATGAGAATCAAGAGTCTTGTAATAAGGATTATCCTCTTAAACTTCTTTCTTTCCTGTTGATTACCAAACCCTAATTTAACGAAGTCCTTGTACCATAAGAATAAGAATAAGGCTATAATTGGAATCCCCCACACTAATGCCTCTGGTCTTAAAAGGTTAATGATCACTTATAAGTCACCTCTTAACTTGATGTAAAGGAATTCTAATAATAATAAAATAATCACGACCCCTATCAAGTAATCTGTTAGTTCAAAAGGAACTTTTTCCTTGAACCTGTTGCTTAGCTGAGAAGAACCACGCTCCCCTAGACCACCCGCGTTACTAATATCGGATTCCTTCTCATTCAGCAAATTAATAGCAATCACCCTGTTGTTTAAGGTGTATAGCCCTGCGTACTCAAGACTCAGACTCTTAGTCGTTATTCTTCCCTTCGGAGTTTGTATTCTTTGCTCCTCTCTTAAATTAAGCACACTCCCAGTCCTATAATTCAGGTTTTTTATTGAAGGGGTGTTTGTAGCGAAGTCCACAAGCCTCTTCCAGAAAACAAAATAAAGAGGGCTTTTCGCAAAACTGGTATCTGCTTCCTTGTCCTCATCAAGAATGCCATAAAAGAAGACCTTACCATTACCTAATTTGCTGAAAGTGATGAGTGGCGTGCCATCCTCCGCAGCTGCGATTATAACAGTGCTTATTCCTTCTAGAGGGCTTGTTCTAAAATACTTCTTTGTAATACCAAACTCAATATTTGCTGTGAGGCTCTCACTACTACTAGCCAAAATGTTGGTTGACGAAGTAATTGTTTCATTATATCTTAAAGGCATCAGACCATAGTAATTAATAGCAAGCATGTTAGATGGCGCAGCTATAATCACAGATTTACCCTTCTCCTCCACTTCTTTCTTCACACGTTTAAAAGTGCCTGGGAGAATTAGATTTGGATCAATATCCTTGAATACGAATATATCGTACTTATCTAAGTCAGGAATCTTTGGAGGTACAGCAACATCAACAAAAGTGTTCTTCATCACATCAAGAGCATTGAATAAGAAGGTTTTCTCAGGATTTGGTTTGTTGGTTATTAACAACACTCTTCTTTGCGTATCACCAGGCGCGCTTATAAAAACAGTATTATCTGTTTTAAAACCGTCTTTTAAGTCAGTCACTTCTACCTCAAGCTTGCTAGTGCCGGGTGGTGTGGAGAAACTGAATAATTCTTTGGAATCCGCTGGGATGTTAAGGCTCTCCACAAGTTTATTAATCCTCACCTTGATATTAACAGGTTCCTCATTATAGTTCCTGATAACCGCGCTTGTCTTCTTCTCGTCTATAATTAAGTCAACCACCCCTACATTATTAACAGGCTTGAACACTCTTATAAAATCAACCTTTATTCCCTGAGCTTCCAATGTCTTCTTCGCAGTGCCAAGCTCTGTATCTGTTTCTGTGTCTATGAAGTCACTAATAACAACGATTCTTGAACCCCCTCTTGCATAACCCCCCGCAGTGCTAATAGCATCATACAAGTTAGTAGGTGTGTCTGTTGGTTCTAGCTTGTTAAGATACTTCTTTATCTCACCAGCGCTTTCATCTACGAGCACAACCTCAGGGGTTTTCTTAGCAAGTACAAGCGTGTTCACAACACCAAGATTCTTTTTTGCTAGTTTCACAGCCTCTTCAAACCGGGTTCTACCATTATAATCTGCTTTCATACTCGCACTAACGTCCAATACAAGCACAGTATTTTTAAACAACGATTCTTTTGGAACATTAACGTAGGGTTTTGCAACTGAGATGAGAAGGAGGAACAAGATAAGTAATTGAAGTAGGAATAACAAGTCTCTGATTAGTTTTCTAAAAAAGTTGGTTCTCTTATTCCTACCCAGATCCCTGAAGAGAAACATTAAGGTAGGGATTACTTTGTGCTGGGGTTTAGGCCTGATAAGGTATAGGAGAATGAAAGGGATTAATAAGAGGAGTGCATAGAGCCATATAGGCTCAAGAAGAAAACTACTCGTGCTTTCTAAAACACCCACCTCTTATCACCGCACCAATCTTATACGAGCATTCAAGTATTGAATACCAATTAAATCAATAATATAAAAACAGGATATATAA
>DRSY01000150.1 GCA_011372335.1 Candidatus Woesearchaeota archaeon
AAAATGGTTAAGATAAAGAAGAACATACTTAAAAAGCTTGAGAAGAGAGTAAAAGAGAGTGGTTCTTTTAGGAACGTTGATGAGTACATAAACTACATTCTAGAACAGGTTGTTAAGAGGCTTGAAAGAGAAAAGGTAAAGGAGCAAAAACATGTGTTTTCAAAAAAGGACGAGGAGAAGGTTAAGGAGAGGCTGAGAAGCCTGGGCTACCTCGATTAAGATAAGATTTGTGAGGGGCTGGAAATGAACCACTTGGACCGTTTGGAGAGTAAGAGCATCTTCATAATACGAGAAGCGTATAAGAAGTTCAGAAAGATAGGTATGCTTTGGAGTATTGGGAAGGACTCCACAACCATGCTCTGGCTTGCAAAAAAAGCTTTTTATGGCAGAGTGCCTTTTCCTGTTATATATATCGATACGGGTCTGCATTTTAAAGAAATGTACGAGTTCAGAGATGAGTGTGTGAAGAAGTGGGGGCTTAAACTTATTGTGTCAAAGAATTACGAGGAGGCAGAGAGAAGAGGTATTGGGCCTGAGGCTAAGCTTGAGTGCTGTACTGTGAGGAAAACAGAGGCTTTGAAGAAGACTATTGCGGAATACAAGTTTGAAGCCTTGCTTCTTGGTATAAGAAGGGATGAGCATGGTATAAGAGCAAAGGAACGTGTTTTTTCACCTAGGAACAGGGATTTCATGTGGGATTACAAGGATCAGCCTCCTGAGCTATGGGACCAGTTCAAAACCAGGAAAGAAGGAGAACAGCATCTAAGGGTGCATCCTCTTCTTCATTGGACAGAGTTGGATATCTGGGAGTATATTAAAAGAGAAAAACTTCCTGTTAATCCTCTCTACTTCGCAAAGAAAGGTAAGCGGTACAGGAGCCTTGGGTGTATGCCTTGCACAAGTCCTGTGGAGAGTGAGGCGGATACTGTTGATAAGATAATAAATGAGGTGAAGGAGAGTAAAGTAGCTGAGAGGAGCGGGAGAGCGCAGGACAAGGAGGAGGCTAATGCTATGCAGAAGCTAAGAGCTCTGGGGTATATGTAGTGAGAGGGAAGGAAGAATGGAGAACCTTAAACTCGTCATAGTTGGTCATGTTGATCATGGGAAGTCAACGCTTATTGGGAGACTGTTCTATGATACAGACTCCTTGCCTGAAGGCAGGATTGAAGAAATAAGAGAGATTTGTGAGGCTCTTGGTAAAGAGCTTGAGTTCGCTTATGTAATGGATCACTTAGAAGAGGAGAGGGATCAAGGGATTACTATTGATACTGCACAAACCTTTTTCAGAACAAAGAAGAGACAGTACACTATTATTGATGCTCCTGGCCATGTTGAGTTTCTTAAGAACATGATTACCGGCGCTAGTCAGGCCGAAGCAGCTATTCTAATCGTGGATGTGAATGAGGGAGTTCAGGAGCAGACTCGGCGGCATGCTTATATCCTCAGCCTTCTAGGCTTGGACCAGGTCATTGTAGTTATGAACAAGATGGATCTTATTAATTATAAAGAGGAAATGTATGATGAGGTGAAAAAAGAGTTGTTGAAATTCTTAGAGAGTATTAATATAAATCCAACTTATGTTATCCCCATCTCAGCAAAGGGAGGGGATTTCATTGCAAAGAAGACCAGGAATCTTTCATGGTATGACGGTCCGACTGTTCTTGAAGCCCTTGACACTTTTAAGACCAAGAATTCTCCAAGGGATAAGCCTTTGAGATTCCCGGTACAGGATGTTTACAAGTATGATAAGAGGATAAGTGTAGGAAGAATTGAAAGCGGGATTATAAGAGTAGGAGATAAGATAAAGATACTGCCATCAGGCGAAGAAACAATTGTTAAGAGTATAGCGGAGTATATGAAAGAAAATGTTATGCAAGCAGAGGCTGGAAAGAGTACTGGCATAGTTACTCAGGACAAAGTCTTTGTTGATAGAGGGGACGTAATAACTCATCTAGAAGACCTGCCTGTAATAACAGACACTATAAACGCGCATATATTCTGGATGGACAAGCAACCTTTCAAAAAACCAGAGAGGCTCTTGTTTAAGTGTGCAACCCAGGAGGTGATGTGCAGTATTGAAAAGATTGAGAGAGTGATTGATTCTTCAACACTCAGACTACTCAGGCGAGATGCTGATGAGATTAGGAATAGGGAAGTAGCTGATACTGTGATAAAAACAGAGAAACCTGTTGTAGTAGAGGACTTTAATAAAATCCAAGAGTTAGGAAGGTTTGTGCTTCAGAGAAAAGATACGTGTGCTGGTGGCATAATCACGAATATTCAGAAGGAGTGATTAGAGATGATTATTATCATGGCAGTTGATGCTCTTGAATATGAAAAGGTGGAAGAATTTAATTGCAGGAATCTTAAGCAGAAGTGTTATGGAAAAACAGATATATCTGAGTTCTCCCAGCCGAGAACCATGGTGCTCTGGAGCTCGTTCATGACAGGGAAAAACAAGGAGGAAGAGGTCCTGAGAAAAGGGGATAAGGAGATGTGGAATATAACGTGGGGTCTAGAAGAAACCCTTTTCTCAGAATTCAAAAGCCCTGTTGTTCTGGACCTGCCTGGATTTAACTATGATAAAAAGGTTCATGACAAATCAAGAGAGCTGTTAAAAAAGTTTTTTGATGCAAAAGATGATGAAGAAAAAAGGAAAATAAGAAGAGAATACAATAATGATGCTTTTGAGCACCATAAGAAGGTAAAACAAGATTTCTTGAGAGCTATTAAAGAGAAGCATGACCTTGTTCTAGGATACTTTAGCATCGCTGATGTGATTGGTCACTTGAACTTCGGCAATACTACGATGATGAGGATGATTTATAAGGAGCTGGATGAGATAGCAGCAGAGATTAATAGTAAGGGGAAACTAATCATATTATCGGATCATGGCATGAAACCTATTGGGGTGTTCGGAGATCATTCAAGTTATGGCTTCTGGTCAACTAATTTTGAAACAAAGCTTAGGAATCCTAGGATAACTGATTTCTATGATTTCATAATAGAGTTAAAAAGAAAACAAGAATGATTCACACATCCTTCTCGTACCACTCAACAAACTTTTTCATACCTTCTTCAATACTGGTTTCTGGTTGGTAGCCGAGGAGTCTCTGGGCTTTTCTGATATCCGCGTAGGTTATGTTCACATCTCCTGGTTGCATAGGCATTTCTTTAATAATCGCTTTTCTATGCGTAGCTTCTTCTATTACTCTGATGAAGTCATTAAGCATTACTGGCTTATTATTGCCTAAGTTGATTATCTCGAAGCTTAGCTCCTTGTCAATCGCTGCTATCACTCCTTTAACAATATCAGTGATATAAGTATAATCTCTTTTGGTAGTGCCATCACCGTACCTCGGCACTGGTTTCCCTTCTATTATTAGTTTAGTGAATTTATAAGGAGCCATATCAGGTCTTCCTCTGGGTCCGTAGACCGTGAAGAAGCGTAAACAAGTAATACTCGTATTGTAGATGTGGTGGTATGTGTAGCAGAGCAGCTCTCCTGCTCTCTTAGTAGCAGCATAAGGACTTATCGGGGTGCTTACATCGTCGTCTTCTGAGAAAGGAGTTTTTTCCTGGTTACCGTAAACACTGCTGCTACTTGCAAACACAAAACTCTTAGCCTTAGAATTCTTTGCTAGTTCTAGGAGGTTAAGGGTTCCTCTTATATTAACTTCTTGGTATAAGAGCGGGTTTTGGATTGAAGCCCTCACCCCTGCTCGGGCTGCGAGGTGAACTACTTTATCCGGGTTTTCTCTTATAAAAATCCTTTTCAGATTATCATAATTCCTTATGTCTTCTTTGTAGAATACAAATTTTTTATGTTTCTTTAATATCTCAAGATTCTTCTCTTTCTTCGCAGGATCATAATAGTCATTAATATTATCTATGCCTATAACCGTGTCTCCTCTTAGTAGGAGTGCTTCTGCTACATGGCTGCCTATAAAACCAGCGCAGCCTGTAACTAGGATTTTCAAGTTTATCTCCCCACCCCTTTGTACTTGAAACCTGCTTGTTTCATCTCATCAGGATCATATATGTTTCTGCCGTCAATGATTATTGGTTGCTTCATGAGTTTCTTCATCTGTTTAAAGTCTGGTTCTCTGAACTCATCCCATTCTGTGAGAATGATAAGAGCGTGTGCTCCTCTTAAAGCATCATACGCGTTTTTTGCAAAGAACACTCCTTGTTTGAAAACCTTTTTAGCGTTATTCATTGCTTCAGGGTCATAAACTCGTATCTTTGCATCCTCCTTTAATAATTGGTCTATTACTGTGAGACTAGGCGCTCCTCTTATATCATCTGTTCTTGGTTTAAATGATAACCCCCACACAGCTATTGTTCTTCCTTCTAGTTCAGGTAATAATCTTTTAAGTTTAGGAACCAGGCTTCTCTTCTGCCTCTCATTAATATAATCCACGGTTCTCATAAGGTTTGATGTTAATCCGTATTGTTCGAGTATTTGGGCTAATGCTTTTACGTCTTTTGGGAAGCAACTACCCCCGTAGCCACAGCCTGCTTGTAAGTACCTAGACCCTATCCTTGTATCAAAGCCCATGCCCCTAGCGACTTCTTTTATATCCGCCCCTATCTCTTCGCACAAGGAGCTTAGCTCGTTCATAAAACTAATCCTTGTGGCAAGCATTGCATTACTAGCATATTTTATTAGTTCAGCGTTTTTCTCTGTTGTGAACATAATAGGTCGAGTAGCCCTGGCTATTGATTTATAGAGCTTTGCAAGTGTTTGTCTTGCTCTCTCACTTGAAGCCCCTATTATTATCCTGTCCGGGTTCTGGAAGTCTTTTACAGCAGCTCCTTCTCTAAGGAACTCCGGGTTACTCACAACATCAAACTTGATTTTTTTCTTTCTCTTATTAAGCTCAGAGCTTATTATCTTCTTAATCCTCTGCGCTGTGCCTACAGGAACCGTGCTCTTAGTAACTATTATTTTATAATCATTAATATGTCTGCCTATGGTGTGGGCTGCTTTGTACACGTAACTAGTGTCTGCTTCTCCATTAGGCTTAGGCGGTGTTCCTACGCATACGAATATTATTTCTGCTTGTTTAATCGCGTTCTCAGCGTCTCTTGTGAATTTCAGTCTTCCAAGCCTAAGGTTCCTCTTAAATAACTCTTCGAGTCCTGGCTCGTAGAGTGGAAGAACGCCTTTGTTAAGCTGCTCTACTTTGTGCTTATCAACATCTAAGCAGGCAACCTCATTACCTAGGTCAGCAAAACACGTCCCGCAAACAAGACCTACATAACCACTGCCAATAACGAGAAGTTTCATACTTGAAAATAATAAGAGGGTTGTGTTTTTAAAAGTTATGAAATCCAAAATCCAAAACCTTTTTAAATACAAGACTGGTTCTGTCGTGTTGGACGGTCATAGCGGCGTGGTAACACCCGATCCCATTTCGAACTCGGAAGTTAAGCACGCCCACGTTCCGGGGTGTACTGCACTTAGGTGTGGGAAACCCGGATAGCTGTCCGCCTTACTCTTATTAATATTATTTTAAGAGGACCGGCACAAACTTATTTTTCTCTTGAATAAACGCATCTTATATGATAGACATCTAATAAACATCTCTGTTTTTGATTTAGTAATACCTGGTTTTTTTATTTCTAGTCTTGTTCCCTTAAAATAAAGGTTGAGTACTTTAACTAATGCCTCTTAGAAAAGGCCTTCTATGAATATAAGGCTTCATTCTTATCAGGTTTTTTAGAATATTCTCTTTTCTTAGTTTTTTTTCTCCTGGAATTTTTTTACCAAAAAAGAGTGCTTGCTCTTCTATTAAGTATTATTTGTTCGTGTTTAGGACAACGATACGCCCATACGCACGTCTTTATACCTGGTTCTTATAAGATTCCGTGTTTGCTCTGCTTCAAAGCGTGTTCTTTGCAATCTCTGAGCCGTCCTCTATCATGAGCTCGTCCTCACCCAGAGGCTCATCTGTTACCTTTACTGTGTTCGCGAGGATTGCCTGGTAGTATTCAATAGGCTTCACATTGGTTATTATTGTTTGTTGGATAATATACTTGCCGTTCCTGCTGGCTTTTATTCTGCTCTGGATGATAGGCATTCTTCTGAGTTGTTCTTCCTTCTTATAGGTTAACCCCATTGACAAACACCTCTGTGAGTTTTGAGGAAGAAGTCTGAAAGCACTTATTTAAATAATGCTATGCTAAAAAACCGAAGAAAAAAATGTTTTTTAGGAAAATTTTCCTGAGCAAAGAATTTAAAAATAAATAAGGATTTCCTCGGTGCATAGAATGACTTTGAGAATAAAAAGCTTGGAAACAAGAATACAAGAACCATACCTTTACTACTACATTGAAATAGAAGGAAAAGAGAAAGACCTAATTAAATACTTAGATGAATACCAACGAGAGAAGTATGAGAATATAATACCGCTTCGTATAGGGAGGCTTCAGAATAATCATTTTGTTATTGTGAACAGGGATTATCATATTTGGATGTTATGCAAGCAGGAAAACGGAAATGTAGAACTAATAACTCGTCAAGGAGACTCTGCAACTCAAGAATATTTATCACAACTATTTGATTATTTTAAGGGACAGAATTCACAATAAACACATAGGATTAATAAGGAAAATCTTTTTTTTCATAATAATCCTAATGGCAAAAGTAGGTATTATCGGAGGAAGCGGGCTGGATGATCCTCGCATCCTAGAGAACTCGAAAGATATAGAGATAAATACTCCTTACGGGAAGCCCAGCAGCCCATTAAAAATCGGAAAGATAAAAGGAACCGGTGTTGTATTACTTGCAAGGCATGGCAGAGAGCATACAATTCCCCCAACCAAAGTTAATAACAGAGCCAATATATACGCATTAAAAAAAATAGGATGCACACACATCCTGGCTACTACAGCCGTTGGTTCTCTCAGAGAAAAAATTAAAAGAGGCGACTTAGTAATTCTTGACCAATTCATAGATTTCACTAAGCACAGGCACATCTCTTTTTACGACGAATTTGAACCTCACAAACCAGAGCATACTCCTATGGCAGAGCCTTTTTCGTCAGAACTAAGAAACCTGCTTATCGAAAGTTGTAAAGAATTAAAACTACGGTATCATAGAAAAGGAACTGTAATCACTATTGAAGGAGCTAGATTCTCAACAAGAGCAGAGAGCAAAATGTTTAGACTATGGGGTGCAGACGTGATTAACATGAGTACCGCTCCTGAATGTATTCTTGCAAACGAAGCAAGCATTCCGTACGCAGCGATTGCTATGAGTACTGATTATGATTGTTGGAAGAGAGATGAAAAACCAGTAACATGGGAGGAGATATCAACAATTTTTAAAGAGAATGTTGAGAAAGTAATAAAGCTCTTGCTGAAAACACTGCCTAAAATAAGAAAATAATTTAGGATTCAACTACCACCCTTCTTTTCCATTAGCTCAATAATTATTAAGCCCTTCTTTTCATCAATACTTCTAACTAGTCTATTGTCTTGGTACTTCTTTTTCACACCGCTCCAACCAAGCTTCTTCCTGTCAGAATTAATATTATCCAATAATTCTTTTAGTTCGTGGTAATGCTCATAGATTAATTCTCCCTTCCTCTGATTATCCTTAATACTTCTCTCCAAAGACATCATCCTTTCCTCTTGTTTCTTAATTATTAATCTTATCTTGTCCTCCTTGCTTTGCTTCTCCTTTACAATCTTTGCTTCAGCCTCATTAACAATTTTTTCTGTTAAAACATCATCAAGGGCTTGGTTAAAAGCAGCATAGTGCTTCTTCTCAGCATTCTTGTAAAGCAAGAGTTCAAATGGCAACAACTCGTTATTGCACAGATTTGCTCTTATCCTCTCATTAAACAAGCCCTTTAATGCTGTGAATATTTTTGTTAACTCCTCATCATCCAGCCTTGTTTTTCTCTTATCCACCCCTGCTCTTTTGCACAACTCCTCGGCGTATAAGCCTCCTAGGCCCAGATCAACTGCTAGGATTTTAACAAGAGCATCTTTCTTTGACTTCGTAATAATATTCTTTATTTGCTCCTTGCTAAGAGTAGGGGTGTCTGGCTGCTCAGGAGGATACTCATACCTAGCACCCCCCCGAATAGTTCTTGCCTGCCAATTCTGAGACTTAAGAAGACCCTTAATCATATAATTCTCATCAACTAATATCATGTTACCCTTGCTAAAAAGCTCGCAAATCAAGATTCTAACTCCTAGCTTAGTGTTAAAAACAATTTCAAGAATCCTTTCAAAGCCTTTCTGCTTTACTTCACGAATCCTTGCACCAGCCAGATGCTTTCTTAAAAACACACAAAAACCAGGCGGGCTGGAAGGGAATGCTTGTTTGTAATCAGTAAGATAAACAAAGCGCGGAAGTTTAAACCTCAACATATACTTACCAATACTGCTCTTATGAAAAACGAATAAGAACTCATTCCTATCCTCTTCTTGTTCATAAATCTTGTCAATCCTTGCACCTACCAAAACCTGGAATTCTTTGACTAAGTAATAAAGATCTAAGGATGTTAGTTCTGTTCTCATTTTCTACACTAATTCTTCAGGGAAATAGCTTATCTTGTGCTCCTTGAAAACAACTATGGATTCATAAAGCTTTATCACATCAGAGAATTTGTCCCTTAACTCGCGGATTAATTCTCCGAACTCATCGTTAGTCCTTACATGAACATCTAGCATAAGGTTATAAAATCCAATAGTCCGTGTAATATAGTAGATACTTTTATGGTTTTCGCAGAAATAAAGG
>DRSY01000138.1 GCA_011372335.1 Candidatus Woesearchaeota archaeon
GCGCTGTGGAGCTATTAAGAGGAAAAAAGCCTGAGCCTAATCCTCAGTGTGAGTATTGCAAGTACAGAGCAGATAACGGACTATAAGTTATGACTCCTTTACTCTCGCTCTTTTATCTTTACACCATCTTTCTCCTATGTTCATTCTATGTTCCTACTACTCCAACAAGGGATAAAAGCAGATTCTTCTATAACCCAAAACCATGCCATTCTACGCGTGATTCTATCTCCGTTGCGATACCCCTCTCTGTTACAAGAGCAACGCTCTCACACCCCATCCGTCTTGAAGCCTTTACAGTATGGTCAACTAAGTGATTTGTTCTTTGCTTTCAAAATTTTTTTTTGAGGGCAGAATGAAAATATTATCTTGCTGATATTAACATTTTCTGTTAGTTCAAGCACTTCCTTCATATTTTTTTCAAGACGAGTTAATCACTGCTTACCACGCTCTTTTCTTCTTCTCTTTGAGGTCCTGCTATGAGATAAATGATTCTTAGCAAGAACTCTAAGAGGATTATGAAGATAAGGTATATTAAGATAATGTTAAGCTTTGATGGTAGTTGTTTCATGAACTCCCAGGACTTTGAGAAGGAGAAATAAGCAGAGTCCGCGAGGTATATTGTGAGGATGGCAAAAGGGATTGTCTTTGCCAAATCCCTTGCTAACTCTTCCTTGTAATAAGCTGCTATTCTTACTGCTCCTACAATAGCGATTGAGAATAACAAGATGCTCTGCACAACAGGATCCTTTGCAAGTAATGATAGGAGGACAAGAAGGATTATGAACCAGAAAAAAGTAAACACAGGGAAGAGCAATATGTATTCCACAACGTAGAGAATAATATGCACTATTCTTTCAAGTAAGGGGTGTTCTGCTCTGTTATACTGCGTTAAGTTAAGATTAAAAATATCTTTTCTTGCAATAAAGGTATAGAACTTAAAGACAAAGATGCCATAAACTGTTATTCCTGTTAATAAGAGGATTAGTGGATGTAGGATCTCACTAGCTCCGTAAAAGTCAAATACACTCATATACTGGGTTCTTATGAACTTATTAATATTTAAATATTAGCAAAAATTATTTATATACACTTAATTTTTATATACACTTATTCATACTTATTCCTTTTCAACTCAATCATCAGGGCATGGAAAAAATGGATGAACCAGCAGAGCAACTCGAAATATTTCAGTACGAGCTTATTAAATTGTTAAAAAAGATGAATAAGAATCTGGAAGAGATTAATAATCATCTCGAGAAGCTTAGCAGTAAGAAGACGTAAAAAACCTTTTTTTTGAGTAGGGGGTTACTTAGGAATAATAATGCTCCTAACACCTCTTTTTAGTCTCAGCAGTTTTTTTGCGAGTTTTTATGGCTTCTCAGCTATTCCTCATCCTGCTAAAGTGCGAATTAGTGCAAAAGTAGTGCAATAATCACCCAGAGGACTGGGAGGATGATTAAGGGAAGGCCAAATAAATTCTTCTTTACCTCTTTTGATGATAGCATTGCGAATCCTTCTGTAAAAGGGATTATGAAGAAGAGTAGGATAATAATAAATTCTCCGAGAGTGTATGTGTACTGCCTGAAGATTAGTATGTTAAACAAGAAAAGATTAAGAAGGCCCATTACTAGTAGTGTTGTTCCAATACCCTTTCTTTTTTTATCACTAAAAACCTTTGTCCTGAGAATGATCACTCCTAGTACAAGATAGATTAATAAGGACAAGGCCAGTATCAAAGCAAAGCTTGTAAACACCCACTCAGCCATTCTCATCATGTTATCTTAGCTAATAACTATTTAAAACTTATTAAAACCATTTTTTAAAACCAGTTGAAGAATCTTCTTCTCCTTTGCTTAAATATTTTTCTCAGCTTCTTTTTTTTCAAGAATCTTCTTAACTTCTCCTCGATCATGGGATTATCAAATTCTTTCTCTTTTCTTCTGAACTCCTTTGTATGATGGTAACTCCTGCCATTCCTGGACTTAAACTTATGCTTTTTATGCAGTAACTCATGATACATTATGTAATCCAGCAATTCCTCATCCTCTGCAAGCACTCTCGAGATAATAACTGTGTTGGAGCCGTACTCATAACAACCGAGTTGTGAAAAACTATTACCCCCCCATTTCAGGTTTGGTTTGTCCATAAAACCATTAAAATATTTCTCATTAACACGGTTAAAACTCTTCTCAAGCAAAGGATCGCTCTCCTCTGGTTCAGAATAATCACCTATCTTCTTTATGAAGTTCTCATATAGTTCTGTGTTAAGAGTTCTCTTATTCTCCTTATAGACTCTGATTAGTAAGGTTTGTATCAAGCCAATTTTTATTTCATCACTGATACTCCGCCATTCATGAGAAAGATTAAAAATCATGGAACAATCATTATATTTCACATTAGCATTGTAAGGGTTAAAAGCACGCGAGTACTTAACTACCAACCTCTTATTCAGCTTCTTCTCAGGGAACAACTCAGAGAAAGCTTTTTCTGCGAGATTCATTTTCACGTATGCACAGGGTACCTGAGAATAGCTGCAACACCACCCATTTCTTTTAATTGCACTCCTTCTCTTGTCTCAGATGAAATAACTTCTATATCTGTGCCGACCTTCTTAGCCGTTTCATCAAACTCGTCAAGTAATCTATCACTAAGAGTCTCTGATAAGAACAGAGTATCAACAGCACCCATTACTAAGCAATCCTTCACCTCCTTCTCACCGTAAGATACCATCTCCGGCTTAGTAGCTAGGAGGTTAAAGAATCTTTGCATTAGCTTTTTCTCCTTAGCAACCTCTTCCTCTGCAAGCACATCCTGGGATTTCTCAAGTAACTCCTGAAGACCAAATTCTCCTGTATAACTAAGATCTTTTACAGCAATGATCTTCTTCCTCACATCAGCTGTTAAGTAACCTTTGTTAAGGAAGTCCGTGGTTGTGGTGCTAGGCCCGCCGAGGAGTATGCCTTTCAAGTCTTTTAAGAAGAGGAACTGGTTCTTCATATACTCAGCGACTTTCTTGTAATGATCCTTGATAGCACCTTCTCTAAGACGAGCAAACCTCGGAGCTGACTGACCACCCGCACGTATCTTACCAGGCACCTCTGAGTGAGTCTTCTGCAAAGGAATAATTGTCTTACCTTTTAACAAGGCCAGAGTAGCGTCTCTTCTATCCATAACCACCATACCATAAACATCTTCGTGCTCAACCATCTCTCTGAGCGGGTCCAGGACGAACTCCTTGTCACACCTGTAAAGCCTCTGATTAAGCGGTATGGGTGGCTCAACACTCCACACCTTGAAGTCCTGCTGTCCCTCGCGCTCAGCCACGTTCCCAGAGAAAACAGCCAAGCCGTGCTCAGGGGTTCTTTTGAATAGCTTTAAGTGCTGAATCATCTTTTCAAGGGCATCAATAACATTCTTCCGCGTGCTACTACTCTTAATATTACTAGCTGTACCTTGCTCTTGCTGTAAATGATTAATAATCTTATTAATATCATACCCAGAGGGGATGTACACTGATACTAGTTCTGTATGCCTCCCTCTATGTTGCTCAAGCTCCTTAATGAAATGCTTGAGTTTAAGCTTCTGCTTAGCACTAATTCTAAGCTTCTCCTTCTTATCCTTATTATCACTCATCTCATCCCATAGACTATAAATAAGTCTTTATAAAGATTGCTGAAGAAATATAAGAAGATAGACATTCATGTAGGAATCATTATGGAAATCATAAATCATGAATTACGGATTATAGCAACATTTAAAATATCCTTTTGATTATTACTCTTGCATGCTGGAACTTTCAGAGCTAAGAAGAAAGAATCTTGAACTAGCCAAAAAAAGATTTAAGGAATCTGTTAATACTGACTTGCTCATAATAAATGCTATTAATAACTTTGAAGAACTACAAAAGATTATTAACACACTTACAAAGAAGCTCAGGGAATGGTATTCTCTTTACTTTCCTGAACTAGACAGAGAAGTGCAGGATAACGAAGCCTTTGTAAGGCTTCTGATTAAGAAGAATAAGAAAGAGTTGCTAAATGAACTAGGCCTTAAGGAAAGCATAGGCGCTGAGCTCAATAAAGAGGATTTAGAGCCAATCATCTCATTAGCACGGCTTATTAATAACTTAATCAAAGAGAAACACTTATTAGAAGAGTATCTGGAGAGAACCATGCGTTCGTACTGCCCAGAGACGTCTACCATAAGCGGAGCTCTGATAGGAGCTAAGCTGCTAAGAGGAGCTGGGAGTCTTAAAAAACTTGCAATGATGAGAAGCAGCACTATCCAGTTGCTAGGAGCAGAAAAGGCTTTGTTTAGGCATATAAGAACCGGGGCTAAGCCACCCAAATACGGTTATCTTATGCAGCACCCTCTTGTTCAGAACGCAAAGAAAAAAGACAAAGGCAGGGTAGCAAGGGCTTTGGCGGATAAAATATTTATTTGTGCAAGGGTTGATTATTTCAAAGGAGCTCCTATTGCAGCAAGGTTATTAGATGAGTTAGAGGAGAAATTCAAAAAAAAGAGTTCAACTGAATAACGGGTTTTCACAACGTGTTTTCAACACTATTCAAATAATTCCTTTTTTAGTTTTAAAATTAGTTTTGAAATATTATTTTTTAACCATAATTTTTTTTTGTATGAACCAAAAGCTTTTAAACAATAAAAAAACAGTTTTAATTAATACGAGGGCGAGGCTTTATGAGAATAAGCAGGCATAACAAACTCTTACTGATCGAGCAAGAAGTCACCGCGTTAGTCCTCGTAATCATTCTGGGATTTGTTTTTAACTTCTTAAAGTTCAACCCTTTTTTCTACCTAACAACCCTGCTCATTGGTTTCATATTATATTTCTGGATGTTATATGAAGAGAATGTTCATAGAACAGGGAGGAAACATGCTTATTTTGAACATACATCCAGTTATATAATGGTAGGGCAGACAGCCCTTGTGCTCGGCTTGTTATTCCTACACTTAAAGATTCATTTTCTCATAATTATCTTCATGGTTATAAGTGTGATTATGTACAGTGTTAGTCTTAGTAGGATAATACTCTTCAAAGCGGTGTTCCCTAAATAACAGGAAGTAATCAGAATTAAATCAGGAAGGCAATGGGTGTTCTGAGTGGAGCAAATCAAGAAATTCAATGTGTACAAGGATAAAAATAAGAAAACGATTCTCTACACTAAGAATCTGACTCCTGGGAAATCCTTGTTTGACGAAGAATTAATAGTAGAGAAAGGTGTTGAGTACAGAGCCTGGGATGTTACTCGGAGTAAGCTAGCAGCAGCCATTAAGAAAGGAATATCCCAGATAGGTATCAAGCAAGGAGATGTAGTCCTTTACCTCGGAGCATCTCACGGCTTTACACCAAGCTATGTATCAGACATTGTAGGCGCTAACGGCTTTGTTTTTTGCATTGACAACGCTCCTCGCGTATTAAGAGACTTAATATTCGTATGCCAGCAAAGAACTAACATGGCACCCATCCTCGCGGATGCTAATCACCCCGCAGAATACAAAGACTTAATCACCTCAGAAGTTGATGTTGTTTATCAAGACCTTGCTCAGAGGAACCAAGTAGATATATTTCTGAAAAACTGTGAAGCTTACTTGAAGAGAGGCGGCTTTGGCTTACTAGCAGTGAAGGCGAGGAGTATTGATGTTTCAAAAAAGCCTACAGGAATATTCAAGCAGGTAAGGAAACAACTTGAGCAGAGCACCATGGTAGTCGTGGATTACAGGGAGCTAGCTCCTTACGAGAAGGACCACGCGCTTTTTGTGTGTAAAAAGAAATAATCCGTTTTAATTCTTATCCCAAGCAAGTCTTTACCAATCCGCGGGATGAATTATTCAGCTTATGAACAGATTCTTACTAGAGAAATTAGGGTCGCTGGTCAGATTAACCCCTAGTTCTCTTAGACCTGCTTCATCACCCGGAGTAGGGATGTGTGTAATATGTACTTCACAGCTTTTAAGCTCTTTTAATTTCTCCATGGCTAACTTAGCATTAGGATTGGTGGCTGCGCTTATACTAAGAGCAATAAGTGTTTCTCCTAAGTCAAGGCTCACTGTTTTCTTACTTAGAATATTTTTCTTAAGCTTACCTATCGACTCTATTGTGTTCGGGGATAATAAATGTGTCTTATCAGGGATTCCTGCTAACTCTTTTATAGCATTTAGCACAAGACTGGATGCGGAGTGCATAAGAGGAGAGTTCTTTCCTGTAACGATTAGACCATTCCTTAACTCTATTGCTGCTCCGCAAAAAATACCTTCATCACCCTTATTCTTTTTTTCTGCTTCTTTTGCTGCTTGCCTTGCTGGCATAACCACCTTCCTGTCTTCTGGCTTAAGATTCAACTCTTTCATAAGAAGCTCTACTCTTTGAACTGTCTCCTTGCTAGCAAAACCCATTGCGTACTCACAGCCGTATCTAAAATATCTCCTTATTATCTCCTGCTTTGCAGCTTCTCTTACAACCTCATCATTAATAATCCCAAAACCAGCACGATTAACCCCCATGTCTGTTGGGGACTTATATATTGATTCAGTCCCTGTTATCTTTTCTAATATCTTTTTAAGCACAGGAAATGTTTCTACATCCCTATTATAATTAATTGCTTCCTTATTATAAGCCTCTAAGTGAAAAGGGTCAATAAGGTTAAAATCTCCTATGTCAGCAGTGGCTGCTTCATAAGCCATATTAACAGGATGCTTAAGGGGAAGGTTCCAGATAGGAAAAGTCTCAAACTTAGCATACCCTGCTTTTATACCTCTTTTATAATCATGGTATACTTGGGATAAGCAGGTAGCTAGTTTTCCACTGCCAGGTCCAGGACCAGTAACTATTACCAAAGGTTTTTCTGTTTCTATATACTCATTAGCTCCATAACCTTCATCGCTCACGATTAAATCAATATCTGCAGGGTACCCTCTTATAGCTTTATGAGTGTATACTCTTATATTCCTTCTTTCTAATTTATTCTTAAAAATCTTAGCTGCCGCCTGGTTATCAAAACGAGTTATAACAACCCCTGCAACCCTAAGACCCCGATCTTTTAAGTCATCAATCAGTTTGAGAGCATCAACATCGTAAGTAATCCCAAAGTCAGCTCTTAGTTTCTTCCTCTCAATATCCCCTGCATAAATGCAAAGAATAATATCAGCTTTATCCTTTAATTTTTGCAATAACCTCATCTTAACATTAGGGTCAAAGCCAGGCAGGACCCGAGATGCATGGTAGTCAAATAAGAGCTTGCCTCCAAACTCAAGGTATAACTTATTATTAAACTTCTTAACTCTCTCAAGAATAGCAGAGCTTTGTTCTTTTAGGTATTTCTCATTATCAAAACCAATTCTGTTCATATTAAGAGACCTATTAAAACCTTTTTTTCTTTGCATTAAAAAAGAAACAAAAAACACATATATAAATATTTATGAGAAGAGACATAATAACTATAAAATAAATATTTAAATAAATATGACCATTAAAAATATGCTCCCACAAAACCAAAAGAAAAAATTAATAAAATATTAAAAAAGTATTAAGGAGCGCTGAGGATTACAAAAACCCGCCTTCTTAAAAAACCCCTTTCAGTAACCCATCAAATACTCCGCCAAAATTATTTTTCTTGGACCAATTCGTCTTCCTATAGTCATATATATCAAAAGTATCATTCTCCGAATCCAAGAAGAACCTCTTTGTAGTTAGGTATGCGTCCTCCTCCTAATAATAGCTCTTATAAGCTTACGAGACATAATCCTGTGCTGGAAGTGCTTTTTCAGAACATAAAGATTCTTATCCACCCATTTCTTACGAAGAGCCTCATTCCTAATAATACGCATAGTCCTCCTAAGGGATTCCTCTTCAACTTCAAACCTCTTAAGAGCAATAACCTTGAAGCCCTTCCTAGCAATGTCCTTTACAAACACAGGGTAAGTATAAACTACAGGGATTAGGCCTGAGGCTAATACTTCTAACAAGTTGTTGCCAAAGCCTTCTATCTCACTAAAATAAGTAGCAATCCCTCCCAGTCTCGCAATTATTTGGGGTATCTCCTCAAACTTGATATCAGCTTTCTTGTAGTCCTCTGCGAATACCATAACCACGTTCTTGGTATTATACTCCTCACAGAGCTTCTTATGCAGCCTTTTCAAAGACCTCTTATACCACTTACTCTCATCTCTGCTGTGACCTGACACAAAGAAGATAATCGCTTTATAGCTGGTTTTACTCCTAAGCCTTCTTAACAATTCAAAACAATACCTCAAAGCAAAGTCAATCCTCTTCCTTGGAATAATCCTTGTGTGTTGTAAACAGAAAAGAACCTGTTTCAAGCTCAGATTTCTATGCTTTAACAACCCCCTGATATCATAATCCTCTAAGAACCTAACAACCCTTTTGCTAAGCCTCGCTCTTCTTAACTCATCATAGGAATTTATAAAAACATCTGTTGTATTATAAATAACATCATGATTAGAAAGCATGGAGTCATAAAAACCAGGCTGCTCCTTATCAATCTCAAGGAAATAGTTCTGGGCAATATTAAACTGCAAGGTGTTAATAAAAATAATATACTCCACGTACCTCCCAGGCACCCCTTCAAGAAGGTACTTCCTAGCCTCATCCGACGGGTTTCTGAAACGAGGCCTTTCAAGATGTGAATCATGCCACCACAAGATATACTTCGGTGTCCTCTTACCTTCAAGGATATTATGCTTA
>DRSY01000036.1 GCA_011372335.1 Candidatus Woesearchaeota archaeon
TCATAAATCTTGTCAATCCTTGCACCTACCAAAACCTGGAATTCTTTGACTAAGTAATAAAGATCTAAGGATGTTAGTTCTGTTCTCATTTTTATCTATTCGGATTTTCTAATTCTTTAACCTCTTGTTCACTCTTGTAAATCGTGTTGGCTTCAAAGAATCGTGGCATCGCGTAATAGATCATCACCCCTGGTCCTATGAGGGTTCCTGGGTTGAATACAAGGTTATTCCCAATCCTTATTTCATCTCTGTTTTTAAAAATGTTATTCTTCTTATTAAGGGCTTCCCAGACGTACTCTATGCCTTTAAATGCGTCGGGACAAGGGCGTGCTTCTATATCCTTAAAATAATAATCTGGTCTGAGTTCTTTCATTATTTTGTCTTCTCTAAAATTTTTTTAACTCCGTAGAGGTTCTTAACATGATAATCCGCTTTTCCTCTAAGCAATTGTCTTCTCAGTATCTGAATAGTTATCATGCCTAGGTTATTACCAGCGTTAATCTCTGACTTAGCATTATCCCCTATAACCATTACTTCATTTGGCTTCACATTATATTTAGATAGTATTTTAGAAAAAATTTTTTGCTTCCCTTGCGGATTACTGGATTCATCAACAATTATTTCGTCAAACAAGTCTTTTATACCAAGAATATCAACTTTTCTTAGCTGAACCTCCTTTGTGCCTGAAGTCACAAGTATCTTCCTCTGCTTAAAATTCTTCAGTAGTTTTACATCAGGGAAAGGCTTTATTTTGCTTAGATCCATGTTCTTATAAGTACTCATCCCAATCCTCTTTATCTCATCAGAAAGCCTTAGTTGTTTCGCAAGAATCCTGAAACCCGTTAAAGGGTATTCCCTTCTTAGTACCTCTTCTTGTTTTTTTGTTAACCCAGCTTTCCTCATTCTTAGCAGCATATCATCAAAGACTTTTACTGCGAGCTGCCCGTAAGTATCAAACAAGGTGTTGTCAAGGTCCAGGATCAGGAGTTTTATCATCTTCAGAGTTTCATAATGGTCCTAGCAAGCTTGTCAGGATTATGTCTTGCTAAGTGGATATCATCTAGGAGGTCTGTTCTTATTACTTTGAACTTCTTGTTGCTCTTCAGATTAGGCTCTACGAATTCTGCTCTTTCTTTCTTATACTCTTTAAGAAGAGTCTTAGAGGGCTTCTTATTATTACAAATTATGTAGTTAAGCACGCCTTCACCGAGATACTTCTGTACTTCGTTAACAAAATCATTGGCTTTGAATCCTGTTGTTTCACCATGCTTAGTCATAATGTTACATACATATATCTTCTTAGCTTTTGACTTATTAATAGCCTTTCTTATACCAGTAATAATAAGGTTGGGCAGGATGCTCGTATAGAGGTCTCCGGGACCTATGATAAGCTTATCTGCTTTTATAATGGCTTTTACTGCTTCTCTGTAAGCCCGTGGTTTAGGGATTAAGAATAGTTTCTTAATTCTGAGCTTAGGATCATGTTTAGGAATATCAATATTAGTTTCTCCTACAACAACTTGGTTATTCTCAAGGATTGCTCCTAGCTGGCAGTTAGTAGTGGTTATTGGAAGAACCCTGCCTTTAATATTGAGTATTCTCGCAGCTTCTTGAATAGCCTTTTCTTCTGTACCCGTAATATCTCTTAAGGCAGTGAGGAATAAGTTTCCGAGGCTGTGGCCGTTCAAGCCTTTTCCTTTATTAAACCGGTACTCAAAGAGTTTCCTAAGCATACTCGTATCCGGGCTTAGAGCTATTAAACACCGCCTAATATCTCCTTGTGGTAGGAAGCCGAACTCATCCCTAAGCCTCCCCGTACTCCCTCCGGAGTCCATCATAGAAACAATGGCTGTTAAGTCAACATCATGATTCTTAAGTCCCCTTAGAACTGTATAAGTGCCTGTTCCCCCGCCGATAACCACAATTATCTGCATATTATTATGGGAACAGGGAAATATATTTATAAGTTTAATGAAAAAGGCTTCTACAAAACCAAGAGATTCTAGAACAAAAACCGGTATTAACACGAAAATAAAAAAGAATCTTTTTTTTATTCCTCTACCACGAACACCTTGTCGTGTTCCCTGGCATGCTCTTTTACCTTTAAGCCGATACTGTCTCCTTTCTTAGCTTCCTCTACAGATTTATGCTCTATTTGTATTGATTCAACCTTCTGGGTGAAATCAGATGTTGCTCCTTTTATGTGAATTGTGTCCCCTACTCTCAAGGTGTCTGATAACTCAATAACAGCTACGCCTATTTTTGTATAGTAATGTGTTACAACACCCACTTCCCTTTCCTCAGCCAAATTACCACCTCCAAGTCCTATGTTTATAAGGGGAAAACACTGTGTTCTTAAAAAGTTAACGATAAAATGAGTGTGGGAATAAAGAAGAAGGATGAGCCAGTATTAATATTAGTTATAAGCCAAAAGTCTTTTCGAACTCTTTCATCTGATTGTATTGCTGGATGAAACTATACCCTTTCTGTGTGATTAACAAAAATTTTCTTCCACCCCTGTTTTCCTCTTCAATCAGGTTCTTATCCATGAGCTCGTCTAAGTAGAGCTTCATCTGGGTGTGGGAAAGGTTGGCTTTATACATTAAGTGCGTGGGTTTAATCCTCCCTCCTTTATTACTAATCGTCTGAAGCATATCATATATTATTTCTAATCTACTTCTTTTTCTTTGCATTCCTAAGCACCATTACGAATGTGTATAGTAAGAATAAGTAGCCTACTAGTTGGATTAACTCAGCTAGGACATAAATGGCGTGATTTGAGCTTGTGAAAATGAACACGAACTGGCTTAGAGTTATTACCCCGAAGCTTATGCCTAGGCACAGGGTGTTCTTATACTTTGTTTCATTATAACACAAGAAGTATCTCCGAGTAATGGCAAACAAGAATATGAACGCTGTTATGTAAATAATAAAGTATGTGAACCTTGTGAAGTATGTGGACACTAGGATGAAGTAGGCTATTATCACATAATTCATGGATAACTCATCTTTTGAAGAAAGCACGTAGAGGATGTAGAAGCCGAAGAGTGTTAGAAGGGCGTAGAGTAAAAAGCCTATTGCTGATAAAAAACCGTATGGTTTTATTATTTCTGTGCCAAGTATTGAAAGCCAGAATTGTTTTGAAAGCCAGCCCTGGGTATGGGTTAATATATTAACCACGATCTTGGTTATGAATGATAATCCTAGTAGAATAAAAGCGCAGGATAAGAAAAAATGCCTTTTATTCTTCTTATCTAAGAGAAAGTTTTTGAAACTAAATACGCCTATGAGAAGGACAACAATAGCACTAAGGATATCTATTGCTATATCCTTGCCGTAGAACCATGGAGGGCTATAAACAAAATCCAGCCAGTATACCATGTAGTAGTAAAAAGCATTGTTTTATTTAAAAAGGTTGTGGTATTAAAAACTGTAAACACCATTCACAGGTTATTTATAAATATAGTAGTATAAGAGTTAGCATGACAATGGCGAGAATACATGGAAATGCATATGAGCATGCCTATGGTTATGATGAAGTGTTTATAAACAAAGCGGGTGACGTTAATAATGTTGATTGTTTCACCTCAGAGCCTGAAGAGTTAAGTGAGGCGGCAGGGTTGTCTTTTGAACAAAACACACCAGAACACCTCCGTGGTTTAAAAGACTATGAAGTTGAGTTCGTGCTCTGCCAGAAGAAGAAAAGAAGGAGCATGAACATTGCTTCCTATCACTGTTGCAAGAAAACCCTTCACCCTTAAAAAAACAAAAAAACGAATTCTCTAACCCCAGCCCCTCATCATCAGGCTTGTAACGAACTTATAAACCATTATTATTAAGAACACATAAACAAGAAATGTTCTTATACCAAGCATTATCAGGATGAAATAAACACCAGCAAGCACATCTAATATACTAAGAAAGCTTCCTCTAAGCAACAAACCTTTCCCGATTAGATAAGCAGTTCCTATGACTGTTAGTCTCCATTCATGCAAAAAACCCAAGTGTATTGCTAGCATAAGAGCTCCTGTAATAACATCCAGGAACCCTAGTAGTAGAAACACCACCATTTTTCTCAGAACCTAAAAAGGGTCTATATCCAAATTTTTAATAATTCAATGATATTAATTTTAATTTTAATAATTTAAAATGTTTAATACTCTACACCCTTCCTTGCGCGTATCCCTTTAAGAAACGGGTGCTTAATCATTTTCATCTCAGTAACATAATCCGCCAGTTTGATAATCTCTTCTGGGAAACCCCGGCCTGTCATAACAAGTTCTGTGTTTTCTGGTCTTAACTTAATAAACCTCTTTAATTCGTCTGGTTCAAAAAAACCTGTTTTAAGAGCAGGCCCGATTTCGTCAAGAACCACCACATCATAGCGCTCATCTTGCACTCTCTGAAAAACATCCCTTATAAATGATTTGCACTTCTTAACCTCTGATTTTAATTCCTTAGCAGAGTATTTCCTAAAAAAAGGGTGTTCTGAAGGGTGATGTACGTAGTCTATACCTTCTGCTTTTAAAATGCTTACTTCACTAGAGTTTCTTTTAAAAAGCTGTGCAACTAGCACTCTTAAGCCAGCACCTCTTGCTCTCACAGCCAACCCAAGAGCTGCTGTGGTTTTTCCTTTCCCATCTCCTGTGTAAATATGCACTAAGCCTGTTCTTTTCATCGTGAAGCCCTAATCTTCAACAGCGGAATTAAATATTATATTAATAAATATTAATCATCAATAATTAATACAAGGGACTCCTATGATTCCTTTCTTACTTTGAAGGCTCTTTAACTCTTTCTAAGTGCACTCACTATACCCGCAATTAGCTGCGCACTTAATACACCCCTCTACATGGATTAGGGGACCTCCGCATATAGGGCAGGCACCTGTAAGTTTCACTTCAGGAGGCTTGTTAGGAGTAGGCTGCTCAGTATAGGTAATTAATTCGCTCTGTGCTGGTAATGGCGGCATGGTTACTCCTTCCTCTTTCATCTGAGTCTCAAGCGCTTTTCCAACTGCATCAGCGCATGAAAGAACCCTGTTCATTCCGAATCCGAAAGGTCTGTGGCAACTGATTCCCTTCAGCTCCTTAACAACTTCTCTAGGATGAATACCTGATCTGAGAGCTAAGGAGATCAACCTCCCAATAGCCTCTGCTTGTGAATCAGCACAGCCACCTGCTTTTCCAATCTGGTTAAAAACTTCGAATATGTTCCCGTGTTCATCATGGTTAATAGTAACATAAAGATTTCCACAGCCTGTAATCATCTTTCTAGTCACTCCTCTAACCACCGCAGGTCTTTTCTTCTTAATCAGAACGCTCTTCTTAAGGGTATCTTTCTCAGCTTCTTTTTTCTTTAAGAGGTTTAATACTTGTTCTTCTCTACTCCCATCTCTATAAACAGTAACCCCTTTGCAACCAAGCTCGTAGGCGAGTTCGTACACTTTTCTTATATCTTCCTGTGTAGCTTCATTGGGAAAATTAACTGTTTTGCTTACCGCATTATCAGTGTATTTCTGAAACGCTGCTTGCATCCTGATATGATATTCTGGGCTTATATCACGGGAGGTTACAAAGACCTTCCTGACTTCTTTCGGAATGCTTGGAATATCTTTAAGAGTGCCTTTCTCCCCGATTTCTTTGATAAGCTCCGCTGAGTAAAAACCTAACTCTTTTGCTTTCTTCTTAAATAAAGGATTCACTTCTATAAGCGTATCGCCTTTGTAAAGAATGTTCTCTCTTTTAAAAACAATAGCGAATAAAGGCTCTATCCCGCTTGAAGCCCCAGCAATTATGCTAATACTTCCTGTCGGAGCAATCGTAGTTGTTGTTGCATTCCTCAATAATAAGTATCTGCCTTTAAAATTCTTTGAGTTCTTATCATAAATGCTGTCTTTAAAATTAGGAAAAACACCTCTTACCTTGGCTAGTTCAACAGAAGCCTTTTTTGACTCCTCATCAATAAACCTCATAATCTTCTCGCCCATGCGGATGCCTTTCTCAGAATTATAAGGTATGCCGAGTTCCATGAGCATATCAGCAAAGCCCATCACTCCAAGACCAATCTTCCTATTAGCAAGGGTCATGCTTTCAATCTGTTTTAAAGGGTACTTGTTCATATCAATAACATTATCCAAGAAATGAACTGCTGTATGAACAACTTTTCTTAGTTTTTCATAATCAATTTCGCCTTTACGCACGAATTTAGCAAGATTAATCGAGCCAAGATTACAAGACTCGTATGGTAGTAAGGGTTGTTCTCCGCAAGGATTAGTGCTTTCGATTTCGCCGAGACTAGGGGTTTGGTTAGCTGCATTAATCTTATCAATGAATATCACTCCCGGCTCCCCATTATTCCAAGCCATATCTACGATAAGGTCAAAAACTTTCCTAGCGCTTAACAACACCTCCCCGTTCCTTATAACACCTATCTCTTTACCAGTATGTTTATCAAGAACTTTTTTGCGATCAGGGCTTAGACTCATAGAAGGAGCGTCTTTGTGCGTCTGGTGCTGTATTGATGCTAGCTGCTCTAAGGTGTAATGGGTCTTTGTATGCGGGTTGATAAGGTTATAGTGCTGGTTTTTATGAACTGCTTGCATGAACTTATCAGTAATAGCAACAGAGAGGTTGAAGTTCGTTATTGCTTTATTATCTTGTTTTGCATAGATGAACGATATAATATCCGGGTGGTCAACTCTTAAGATACCCATATTAGCTCCTCTTCTCGTACCTCCCTGCTTCACTTCCTCAGTGGTATTATTATACATACGAATAAAAGAGACTGGTCCAGGGGATGTGCCGTTAGTAGTCCTTATCCTTGCTCCGTTAGGCCTGAGCTTTGAGAAACTGAAACCAGTGCCTCCACCGGATTTATGAACCATGACGGTATCATAAAGGGTTTGCATTATGCTTCCCATGTCATCCTCGATAGGGAGTACAAAACACGCGGATAATTGTTGTAAATCACGCCCTGCATTCATAAGAGTGGGAGAATTAGGCATGAATTCAAGGTTCACCATTATATCATAGAATTCTTTGGCTGTTTTTCTAATATCAGCGTTCTCATCATAGTTCTTATCAGCAAGGGATATATTCGTAGCTACTCTAGCAAATAATTCTTCTGGTGTTTCACACACTCCGCCTTTTTCATCTTTCATTAAGTACCTTCTTTCAAGAACAACTTTGGCATTAGGTGTTAATACTGCTTTCTTCTTGGTCAGCTCTTTTTTTATTTTTCTAATCTCATCAGAATCTCTTGCTTCTTTTGCCTGTTTCATTTACAACCCTCCTCTCTTGGTTTTTTTTAATGATTTTGTATTGTTGTGTGTTTTTAGAAGTCTGACCTCCTTCTCAAATTCCCCAATATCTTGGAAAGCCCTGTAAACAGAGGCAAATCTGATGTAAGCAACAGAGTCTAGTTTTTTAAGATGCTTCATCACAAGGTTTCCTATTGCAGAACTCTTAACTTCTGGCGAATGTTTTTTCCTAAGAGTTCTTTCAATGCTGTCAATAATGGTGTCGATATCTTCCTGGGTTAAGGGTCTCTTCTCACAAGCTTTTAATATCCCTCTTCTTAGTTTTTCCTTGTCAAAGAGTTCTCTGCTACCATCTTTTTTTATAACCCTTAGACTAAAGTTCTCAATCTTTTCATAAGTTGTGAAGCGCTTCTTACACTTTAAGCACTCTCGTCGTCTCCTAGTAATCTCTTCACCGGTCTCCCTGGTTTCAATAACCCTTGTTTCCTTAGCTAAACAAAAAGGACACCTCATAAAAAACCCCCATATATAGCGTCATAGATGATAAAAAACCCTGTATCTGTGGTTGGTTGGTATTTATAAATATTTTTGTAGTTTAGAATATAAGATGTAAAGAGTATATTGTAAAATAAGGAATAAAAAAAAGATTGCGCAGAGCAAAAAAGAATTGAAAATAAGAAAAAAATGAGGTAATAAGAAATAATAACCCTTTCTAAAAAGATCTGGGGATTCAGAGCTAAAAAACCTCAGATGAGCTTCTTTCCACTCTCCAATTCGATTATATGAATACAATTAACAGGGCATACTTGAGCAGCATCCATACAGCAACCCATATCATCAATATCCGGGGTCTTAACACTGGCTTTAGGCATCCCATCCACATCTTTCATCTCAAAGCTTTCCGGACAACTAGCATTACAAGCACCGCAACCCGTGCATTGCTCAACATCAACTTCTACTTTATACTTAGCCATGCTCGCATCACGAATCAAAAAAATTACGGCTTTGTTTTTAAAGTTTACTGTTTATCAGGTTTCTTAATAACCTTGTTAATCTCATTAACAAGTTCGTCCACTTCTTTATCACTCATCCCGTGAGCCTTACAGCCCTGTTCCAAGGTTTCATAAGCAGTCATAGCACATCCTACACAGTGTAAGCCATGCCTAAACATAATCTCGGCTGTTTCAGGATGCTTAGAAGTGATATCAATGATAAGCATGTCCTTAGTAATTCCTTCCTTGCTAGCGTTCTTATATTCTACTGCATTTTCTTTCTTTTGTTTTTTCACCATCTTCACTCAAAAAAGTGAGTTGTGATTTATAAAGGTTTCACTTAGTAAAGGACCAGCAAATTAAGATAATTCA
>DRSY01000059.1 GCA_011372335.1 Candidatus Woesearchaeota archaeon
ATACGACCAAAACGAAGCTAACACAACCTTCAACCTATACAACACAACAGGACTAGTAAACACCACAACACGAGGACCAGGAAACAGAAGCATAAACTTCACCAACCTAAACCCCAACACACAATACTGGTACAACGTAACAATAACTGATATGGTTGGATTTAAGAATTCTACTGAAACAAGAAAGATAACCTTGGACTCCATGAGTCCGAACATCACCTTAGAAGCTCCTGCTAACGACACCTTTGTTAATTATGAACTTGTCCAGTTTAATTACACTCCCCGCGACACGTACCTAGATACTTGTGTTCTTTACGGGAACTTCACAGGAGTTTTCAGTCCTAATGAGACAGAGAACAATCCTGTTAATGAGGGTATTAATACTTTTGGACCTCTCAATCTTAGTGATGGAAGGTATTTATGGAATGTTTGGTGTAATGATTCTGCTGGTAATTCTAATTTCAGCCAGTACAATTATACTATTAAAGTTGATACAGAGGAGCCTGTTATTAGTAATTGGAGTACCAACGGAACTAGTTTCTTAATTAATCAATACATCTGTCTTAACGTTACTGTAACGGATACATTCTCAGGTGTTGAAACCGTGCTTGCTGAAATTAAAAACCCGAACTTAAATGTTGAGAATGTTACTTTATTAGATAATGGTAATGGTTGTGATGCTGTTAAGGGGGATAATGTTTACTCAGCGTCGTATTATCTTGAATTCTCAGGTAATTATACATGGTTGAATACGCATGCAAAGGATTATGCTAATAATTGGCAAACCAACAATACTAATCTTAAGTGGGATGTTAGCAGCTCGGGTAGTATAACTGTGGTTATGATTTACCCTTCAGTTAATCTCGAAATAAACGAGTCAGAATATAATTATAGGTACCAGCAGATTTGTAATGTGAGTTGTGATGCAGGGGGTGTTAATTGTGAAAATGTCACTTTGTTTGCTCAGTACAACCCTAATGTTTTCATTAACATAAATACCACAACTATTGACTTAATTAATGATGAGGATAGCTTTAGTTGTGGCAACTTAACAGCAGGAGGAGCTCCTTGTACTCATACTTTTAACATAACCTCTGGAAGTAATTCTGGTAACAATACCTGGCTTATTAGGTGTAGTGCTTCATCCAATAATGTTGGCTCATTTGTTTCTTCATCTGTAAACCTAACTATTAATGATCATCCATATCCTAATTTCACATATCCTTCAAATAATAGCTGGCTGAATGGTGTTGAGATGATTAATGCTTCTGCTAGCTTTGACTCAGACGGAACAATCACTAATTATTTGTTCGAGTATGATAATAACACAGGGTTTGACTCGCCTAGTACGATTTGTAATGGTCCTGATAAAAACTGTACCTGGAATACAAGCCAGCAGGATCAGTGTGAGAATAATACCTTGTCGTGCTATCTTAGAGTGACTGTAACAGATGATGACGGCTTAAGTAACAGCACTTACATGGTCGTAGGTTTTGATACCCAGGCACCAATAGTAATCCTGGATTTGCCGAGGAACTTTGAGAACATCAGCTCAGACTTATTCAGGGTTAATGCTAGTCCTACAGACAACGAATCAGGAGTAGACACTGTAACTTTTGAGTACAGGCAGAACAGTACAGACACATGGCATTTTGCATGTAATGATAACAGAGGACCAGTATACGATTGTGATTGGAATCTCACAAACTTACCTGATGGTAACACTTATGAGTTGAGAGCATACGCTAATGACACAAAAGGAAACATAGGCAATCCTGACGTTCATACAAATATTACTCTTGATAGAAAAGGACCTATTATTAATCTTGAAAGCCCTGCTAATGGTACAAATCTTACCTACTCTGTTGTAACCTTTTATTATAATGCTAGTGATGCTATTAGTGGTCTTAATAATTGCTCACTTATAATTAATGGGAGTGTTGTTAATATAACAGATACTCCTGTGGAGGACACAAGTCTTAATCTAAGTTATAATCTTAGTGATGGTTCTTATAATTGGAGTATTAATTGTACAGATACATTAGGTAATGAGAATACCTCTGAGGTTCGCAGAGTCAGGATTGACACCCAAGGGCCTATTTCTATTCTTGACCGGCCTCCTAGTTCAAGTATTATTACAGGATCAGCAGTCATTGTTAATGCGAGTATCTCAGATTCAGGTTTTGCACAAGTTGATACAGCAATTTTTGAGTACAGGATAAATAGCAGCTCGGCATGGACTCTTATTTGCATGGATAATAGGGCTCCTGTTTATGATTGTACGTGGGACACAACGAGTTTGCCGGATGGGAGTGAGTATGAAGTAAGAGTATATGCTAATGACAGCCTCGGTAATACAGGACCTGCGGATACTCACACGAACATAATTATTGATAATAACGCTCCGGATATAACATTGGTTTTCCCCCCGGACAGTTATGTGGATACTGACGGGGACTTAGTGTTCGTCTATCAGGTCGAAGATATTTCGCCGATTAAGAATTGCAGTCTTATAATAAATAACGAGGTGAATCAGACTAATAGCAATGTGCAGAAAGGAGAGGATCAATACTTCTATTTATATGGTGTAGGGGATAATGTACAATTGGATTGGAGTATTCAGTGCACTGATTATATAAATTTAACAAGTACGAGTGAAACAAGAACAGTGACAGTAAGTCTAAATGATAATATGAATCTTAGTCTGGAAATGAATAAAGTAACTTATTACGCTGGAGAAACTGCTATTATAACGAATAATGTTACAGACACAGCAGGGAATCCGATTAGTGATGTTAATATAAACACAGCTATTATTCAGGGACAGGTAACAATACCTTGGTGGAACTCTTCTTGGAAGAGGAGAAAACCGATTACACTCAGTAGTTCAGAAAACGTTCAAAACGCAATAGTAGAGGTCAATATAACTGGGCTTAATAGCTATATCTCTAGTTGCGAGAATGAGATTAGAATTATTAGGTTTGATAAGAATAATGAGCTTTATTCGGTTAATAGAAGTGTTGTTGGAGGGGATGACTCAGATTATTGTGTTGTATGGTTCAGAGCAAATATAACAGCGGGTGTTAACAATACTGAGTTCATGGCTTATTATAATAATTCAGGGGCTAGTAGTCCTAATAATGATGTGACCAGAGCAAATCAGAGTGCTACTAAAACAAGTATTGGAGGCAGTATCTTAGGGTCTGAGTATGATGTTACTGATGGGACTTCATCTGACACCACAAGTAACAACGGAGTTTATTATGCGGTTGGAAGAGATAACAGCCCCCCCTCAGGTCAGCCTTTAAATGCATATATTAATCTTAGTTTTAATTTGTCTGATATTGGTGTTTCTGAATCATCTTTTGTATCATTTAATTTCACTATTAATTACTGCCACTCCGATGATGTCACCCCGCCTATCACTTGCGGTAATGCTATTGGAGCTGGAACACCCGGAACTGCTTATGTACAACTGTACGATTTTGACTCTTCTTCATGGGCAACAGGTTTTGATACGATTACACAAGATGTGAATTCTTCTGCTGAGAACACTGAAAGTTATGTAGAGACAAGCAATCTTGGTAGTTACATAGATGACACAACCCAAGTGGTAGGGGTGCGTTTTGAAACAGATATTGGGAGTCTTGGTAAGAGCGATGATGCCTCGTTCGCTCTTGATTACGCCACTCTAAAGGTTCTTTACAAAGAACAAGTCTTAACTGGTCTTGGAAGTGTTGGAAACCCCGATATATTAATTGCTGCGAATTCGTCAGTAACGGATTATGAGGGTTTATGGGTGTGGAACTGGGATACTAGTGGAGTGCAAGAGGGAAATTACTCTGCGGTTTCGCTTGCTCAGAAATCAGGGTACAATAACGCTTATAATTATTCCTGGTTCGAGATTAAAATAGATAATACAGGCCCTGTATCCGTTCTTGACAGGCCTCATAATGATAGTGTCATTGATGCTCTTAGTGATGGTTATTATTACATGGTTAATGCTAGTGTGAGTGATAGTGGTGTTGGTAATATCAGCACTGTTACTTTCATGTACCGCTATAACTCCAGTGATACTTGGAAGCTTATATGCACTGATAATGATGGGGCTGCTCCTTATAATTGTACATGGGACTTAACAAGCCTTAGTAATGGGTATGACTATGAAGTAAGAGTATATGCTAATGACAGCCTTGGAAATATTGGTGAGAGTGATACACATATTAATATTACTATAATCACGCAACCTGTGAATATTACCTCAATTGTTGTTGATGACTCCTTCTTAATACCTGTTGATGAGATTGATTTGAAAGCAGGCACTACCAGGCTTGTTAGGTGTAATATTACTGTCCAAGACCCCGAGGTTTATACAAATATCGGAGGAGTTAATGCTACTTTCTATTCATCCACCACCAGTTATGGTGCTGCTGATAATAACAGGACGCATTACACGAATAAGAGCTGTTCATTCCTTAGCGGCGGAGGTGAGAGTGCTGATTATATCTGCGCTTTTAATGTATGGTATTATGCTATTAATGGGAGTTGGAACTGCACAGCAGTTACGTGGAATAATTATTCCACTGATAATGCTACTGATAACACCACTATTAACCAGTTGTTTGCTCTTAACATCTCAACCAGTGTAATTGATTATACAACTCTTCAGCCAAACCAGACATCGCCTAACATCAATGTTAATATTAGTAATGTTGGGAATATGCCTATGAACATTAGTGTGTACGGCTTTGGAGGAGAGGAAGAAGCAACCGGTACAGGATTATCAATGGTATGCGAGATAAACAATATTAGTGTGAGTTTTGAGAGGTACTCTACGAGTAGCGCTGCGGATTATGCTTCGAAGAAGCAGCTCTCATCCTCTCCTCAGGATGTTGGCTTAACAATTCCTCCAAAAACCAGCCCTAACGAGGTAAGGGTTAATTCTACTTATTGGCAGTTCATGGTACCCCCAGAATCGCATACTCTTGGGCAGTGTAATGGTAGTGTTGTGTTCGTGGCTAGTATGCCTTAAATTATTGACTAATTCCTTCTTAGTCCTTTTTAGTCCTTTTTATTCTCTTTAAAGAAGTCCTCTATCATTTTCTCGTAGAGCAGGGTTGTTTTGATATCCCAGCTAGGTGGAAAGCACCTCTTATAATTCTTCCAGTTATACCTCTCATCAAGGAAGATGATTACTCCTTTGTCTGTTTCGCTTCTTATGCACCTGCCTGCGCTCTGAAGTGCTCTGTTAAAGGCTGGGAAGAGGTAACCATAATCCCATCCCTTGTTGAACTTCTCATCATAATATTTTATTAAGGCCTTGGTTTCAAGATCTGGTCTTTGTAGAGGCAAGCCTACTATGATTACTCCTTTAAGAAAGTCTCCTGGTAGGTCTATTCCTTCACCGAAATTCCCGCCTATAACTCCGAGGAGAACTGCTCCTACATTCTTGTATCCTTTGAAGGCTTCAAGGAAGTCCAGTTTTTCTTTCTTAGTGAATTCTTGTTTTTCTACAAAGACAGGTTTTTCTGATAGTTTTGAGAAGTGCTTATTAACATCGTCTCTGAGAGTGTAGCTTGGGAAGAATACTGCTGTGTTGCCGGGTATCTTATTGGTTGCTCTCACAAGTATCTCTGCTATTTCTCTGTACTGGTCTTCACTCCTTGTTTCGTACTTAGTGCTTGTTCTTGGTATAATTAAGTTAAGCTTGTTCTTCTCTGGGAAGGGACTCTTATAACTCTCTTCTTCTGCTGTATCAAAGCCAAGCACTTCCTTGTACATACTCGTAGGGCTGAGGGTTCCTGACATGAGTATTGTAGAGTAAGCGGACCTTATTACCTCCCTGGTGATGAGTGCTGGGTCAAGGCATCTGTACTGGATGATTATTGTTTCTTCTCCTCTTAGGCCTGTGCTTCTTGTCAGGATTCTTGTGAATCCTTTGTCGTCGCCTTGCCATGCTTCTAGGAAGGCTGCTACTGTTCCTAACGAGGATTTTTTTTGTTCTTCTCTTATAATATCTGCTAGGAGGCTCATCTCTGATACTAGTGCATCATAGTCTGTCATTTCTTTTATTTCCCCTATTAGCTGGTCTTTGCTGACATATGCTTCTTCACTCACATCCTCTGCTAGTTCCCATAATTTTTTCTCAAGGACTCCTAGGATTTCCCCTATTTCTTCTTTGTGATGCTTTTTCGCTTCTTCCTTTGCTCTGCTAAGAGTGTTCGTGCTTATCCTGTGACTAGCAAGGTCTTTTACTCTCTCAGGTAGGTTATGGCCTTCATCAATGATGATGATTATTTTGCTCAGTTCTTTTCCTATTCTGTTAAGAAAGGTCTCTCTGATATGGGGGTTGAAGATGTAGTAATAATCCCCTATTATTACTTGAGCATCTCTGGCTATGAGGAGTGCTATCTCGTAGGGGCATAGTCCTTGTTGTGTGCTTTTTTGAATAATACTCTCGGTGTCTGTTTTGTTTTCTTTCTTAAGTTGATTTACTGTGTGTATTGCTGTTTTTGAAGCCTCACCTTTATCCCTGGTTTTAGTGTAGAACTCGCAGAGCTCGTCTTCTTTCATCTTCTTGCAGTACTCTGCGAACTCCCTTGGGTAGAGCTTATTAACACTTGGTTGTAAACAAAGCCATTTCTTGCCAATAATATCAACTACTGTAAGGTTCAAGTTGTACTTCTTCTTTATGAGATAAGTGGTGTTCATTGCTAGTTGGTGTTGGGTGTGGCGTGATGTGAGGAAGAAGACGGTTAAGTCTTTTCTTAATGCTTGCCTAATGCTCGGTCCTAGTGCTGCTGCTGTTTTTCCGAGTCCTGTAGGAGCATGTACAATGAGATTCTGTTGTTCTGTCACTGCTTTGTTAATCTTTCTTATCAACTCGTCTTGTATGGGTCTGACTTCGTCATGCGGGAATAATACTTCTCTGAACTCCTGGGATAATGGCATTGTTGGAGTATAAGAGAATTAGGCTGATTTTATAAAGGTTTATATGAATAGTGTGTTGGGGAAAAGGGAAAGAATTAAATAATATTTTAAGTATTTACTCTAACTCAGAGGAGGTGAAGATGTTGAAGGATTTGCCTAAGCCAAGGAGAGGAGCTATTTTTTATGAGGATAATAAGTTATACGCAACCCTAGCCAGTTATCCTATTACAAAGGGTCATGTAGTGGTTGTTTGGAAGAAGAAGGTGAGTGATTTGCACTTATTAAATAAGAGAGAGTACGAGCACTTAATGGATGTTGTTGATGCTGTTAGGAATGCCCTGCTCAAGGTGTTAAAGGTTAAGAAGGTTTATCTTGTTTATGCGGATGAGGCCAAGCATGTTCACTGGCATCTTGTTCCTAGGTATAATGTTAAGGGTTTTAATATTCTTGAAGAGAAGCCTAAGAAGCTGAAGGATGTTTCCTTAGCAAGGAAGTTAAAGAAGAATTTAAGGATGATGTAAGGTGTTTGTTTATTTTGTTCGTCATGGCGAAACAGAATTCAATAAGAAGAGGATCTGCCAGGGTCATAAAGATTCTCCTCTTACTCTAAGAGGGGTTAGAAGTGCAGAGAAGCATGGGAAGAGATTAAGTAAGGAAAGGATTGGGATTATTTATTCAAGTGATTTAGGACGATGTGTTGAGACAGCCCGGATTATTAATAAGTTTCTTAGGGTTGGTGTTGTTAGGGTGTCTGAGTTACGGGAACGAGATTTCGGGTATTTTAATGGGCGGTCATATGATGAAATAAAGAGAAAGCTTAATTTATCTAATCCTAGCGAGGTGGCTCCTGGGGGGGGAGAGTTTTAATCAGATGAAGAATAGAGTGCTCTTGTTTTTAAAGAAAGTGGGTTCTGAGTGTTTTGAAAAAGTTGTGGTTGTTAGTCATAAAGGCCCTTTAAGAGCAATATTGTCGGAGTTTTATAAAACTAATTTTGTTTCGGGTGAGTGTGATAGTTCTAGTGAGAACATTTATTTGTTGGAAGTGAGGGATGGGAAGATTATGGATGTGAAAGTTATTGAATAATTTTTAATTAACTTTTAATAAATTTTTTAAAGAAAAAATGTTTTTTTAGTGAGAATACGCTTCTATGCTTTTAGCTGAGCATATCATAAATAAGTTTTGTTACTCTTTCTGTGGCTTTCCCGTCTGTTCTGAAGCCTGAAGCTTGTTCTAGTAGTTCTTTTTCTCTGAAATTCTTGTCGGTTACTGCTTTTTTTATTAATGCTTTGCAATCTTCTTCTTTGTATCCCCCTGGTATGATGTTGTTTTTGGTAAGGATTGCCAGATAGTCTTCTCCTTTTAGTCCTGGTTGTGTGCTAATACATGGTTTTCTGAGGTATACTGCTTCGATTCCTAGTGTTGAGAAGGATGTTAGGGTGAGGTCTGTGGCTAGTATTAGTTCTTGGGGGTCAATGTTTGTTACTAAGGTTATTTTTTCTTTGGAATGATTGGTTATGTAATCTGTTATTTCTTCTTGGTCTTGTTGAGGTG